>JARRQF010000346.1:0-4106 GCA_037382065.1 Candidatus Thiodiazotropha sp.
CCGCGTTGTTGCGCGCCTTGGAAAGGGAGAAGCCATTCCCGGCGGCACGCGCCTAGCGGCTAACCGCTTAGCGTCACGCTATCATCGTCAATTTGTATGAAGCACCACACTAGATATTGCTGCAATTATTGGTATGAGTTTGATTATTCTAGTAGTGCTTGTGATTCATATCTTTTCAAAGACTATTAGTCATTAAAAGTAACTAAAAATTAGCGAATAAACCGCTAGTCCCACCATTAAGGGATGAAATGTAGGATGTGGTGAGGTACGAACCGCATCATGGATGCACCCGTGTCACGGGCACATGGATATGCAGGAGCGACCCTTGCCCGGCACCACCACAAGTGCACTCTTCACGCTGTCCAACTGATCTTTTTAGGATCATGAAATGTGTCATACGAATGCCTGCTGCTTTCTGAGGTTGAGTGGGTATCTCGACGAGTCCCATATGCCAAATCAATTGCTATATTCAATTCTGCTACTTTAACAGATTCGATAATAGCTTCATGATTTATATGTTCAGGATTTTCTTTAATCTCTACAAAGCGGCCTTGGCGTCGAACTTCCATCATTCCATGTCCCATAGATAATCTATGCCATTTAGATTCTTGCGAACCAGAAATCTCTTTCCAATAATTAATATCACCCAAGTCACAACAGCATTGAGGCTTAAATAATACGTTATTCCCATTCCACAAAATATAGCCACCATTAAAAGGTAAAAGCCTTTCAGTAATATCATCCTGATCATTGGAATCAGGAAAGCCGACAATTCCTAATCTATTGAGGTTCAATGATATTAACTTTTTAAGTAAATATGGCTCCTGAAGAATCGATATTGGAATATTCCAAGAACCTGGGTGGATTGGACAGATTCCGATTTCATTCAGGAACTCCGACCAATAGTTATTCCATTGTTCTGTACCGATTATCTTATGGGTCTGATCGCCAGCCCAATGCCATGGTTCAAATTCGACTTCAATTTCATTCGGCCAAAGCTCGGGAAAATGCTGCTCTGCCCAACTTAGAAACAGGCGTCGGTCAGAACCGATTGGTTTGCGAACAATAACTTCATTGGGCGTGTTAATCGTTGACATAATTTGCTCATAATCTATCTCATAGAGCCTGATAAGAAATCATTGTTTTGCATCAAGTATATCTCTTTAAACTTGATTCGGTTGACAAGAAACAGTAGGTTGCCGCTTATAGGCAAGCTCGTTCTGGTCCCTTTCAGGGATTCAAGCATGGCCTTTTACTTCACATGTCTCACAGCTTTATTGAACCATGCTATTTATCAATAGCATAGCGGATAATCCATTGCATCTTACTGATTAAAAACGGATAAAGGATTGAAAAATTGAGTAATGCTGGCCAATCGACAACCGAGTCTATCAGCGTAGAATTACGCATAGGTAGTGAGAATATAAAGATTTCATCGGAAATCAGCAATCATCCGATACATATTCATGAGCTTCTGCCATTTTTTCAAGCGATCACCAATAAGGTTGTTGAGATTTGCGTTAATGAGGCCCAGCAGCAGGGGAAGAGCATCTCATGCAAAAAAGGCTGTGGCGCCTGTTGTTCCCAGCTGGTGCCGGTAAGCCGAGCTGAAGGTTACCAACTGGCCAATCTGGTCAACGCCATGCCTGCAGAACGCCAGCAGGTGATTCGAGAACGTTTCGCGCAAAATATCAGAGCATTGAAAGATGCCGGTGTTCTACATTTGCTCGATCAGAAGGTTGATGCCAACAATGCAGTACAGCTGAGAGGGGTAGGGCTTAGCTACTTTAAACTCAATCTGCCTTGTCCATTCATGGAAGAGCAAGCTTGCTCCATTCATGAGGACCGACCCCTTAGCTGTCGAGAGTATCTGGTTACCTCAAACCCCGTTCATTGTGCTAAGGTAATACCAGATACAGTCGAGGGGCTGATATTGCCAAAGCGTGTATCGGCCATTATCTACAAAATGAGTCGGGATTTAAATGAGGGCGACGCAGGTTTTTTGCCGCTGATCATGCTTTTGGACAGAGCTGAGGAGCTAGCCTCGACTCAGGTCAAAAGGCCTGCCATTGATTTGATCAAGCAGTTTTTGAGTATCCTGACAGATACACCGGTTTAGTAATTTTACCACCTTGAAAGGTTATCCGCTTAGTGGCATTACTTTTGTCGCAAAGATCGATTTTATTGCCGAAATATCAGGGTGAATTGACAGTTAGATAGGAATGCTGGAAATCCCCGTTGTTAAGCCTTTTTAGCCGAATGGGATCCTCGCTTTCGATACGGATTGTCTGGGCATTATCCTTAAACTCATGCAGCCAGTCGAAACGGGTGTAGGGGATTAGAATACCCCGGTCGGCCTGTGGGTATAGGCCAGCCGGCCACCGAGTTTGAGGGTTAGCCAAGTTTGGTTAGAATCATCCACCTGAGTGGCCCAGCCACCACCGTCTACGGTCGGATTGGAAACCTGCTTGGTAAAGCCGTCCACATCCGACTTGTGGTACTCCAAGTCTGCTCTGGGTCCGAAGCTCCAGGGGCCGTTTGCGAAAGAGATGAAAGTCTTGAGCTTGATGCAGAAATTGAAAAACTAGCTCAGGACATTGGTTGGGATAATGTTTTAAAAGAGGCATATCGAACTCTTGCATCATATAAAGTGATGGGATTTTGGTATGCTGCAGCTTTGGTAAAGGCATGAGTTCGTACAAAGAAGAAAACCGGAAACGCCTAATAAGCTTGCTAAGTAGTATTAAGGAAAACACAAGCCCTAATGGTTGGAAGCATGTTGCCTCAATCGCTGTAGGTGGCCTATTATCAGTTGGTTTTTCTAAACAAGGTTCTTACCTATTGGTTGTTTCCAGCCAAGGACGTGGCGTAATAAATTGTGACACGGGTGAGAAAGTTGGAAGAGATGACGAACCCTATGAGGGCCTAATTGAAAACAGTCTTAGTTGTTTTGGCATAGGTCCGATTGAAGGTGAGGAAGTAACATTAAGTGGTTTAAATGGTGGTGGTTTACCTCAAACTACACCAAAGGGTGAATCACTCGAATTAGTAGCACCAAATTGGCCTGAATATGATCTAATTTTTTGCCAAAACTACAAAAGTGCATTGGTGCCAGGGCATCAGAGCGAATGCTCAAGAATTTATACTGAGCATGTAAGAGCGTTTGGATTTTCGTGGTGTGGAAATTATATGGTTGCGGCTTGCGGAAGTGATTTAGACCTATGGAAAAGAAAAGCCAAGTTATAACAAGCACGTAAACTCGGATCGCACAAAGTTGCGCCAGGTTACGCGAACTGTTATCACGCCAATACGATAGAGTGATGTCATGAAGTTAAGATATATGACGCTGATATTAAAGGATAGAAGAACGACATGGTTGCCTAAACACATGGAGAAATACCCCGCAAAATATACTGACCTAACCAGCGGTATCAGAGAGAGAAACGGTTCTCACTGACGCCTTCGGGTAATATCCGCTACGACGTGAATGGATTTACGAGTGTCGCGGGTGTATGGATGCGCAGGAGCGACTCAACTCAAAATGCCCAACCGCGATGGGACCACGCACGTCATCTTTGAATCGCTGGATTTCATCGGTAAGTTGGTGGCACTAGTGCCCAAGCCCAGAGTAAACCTGACCCGGTTCCATGGCGTGTTTGCCCCCAACAGCAAATACCGTGTCGATGTAACACCCGCCAAATGGGGCAAATGTTGTAAAGCATTTCGTTTTGGTTGAGAAGTTTAGTGAGCTCAGCGGTTATTAGATCCCCCTCACCCCGCCCCTCTCCCCTTGGAGGGTGTCGCAAAAGTCATAGGGTGGGGTTCTGTTCCACCATTAAGGGATGAAATGTAGGATGTGGTGAGGTACGAACCGCATCACTGATGTTCGTGTGCCACCCCACTATTGATGCGGTTCGCACCGCTCACCGCATCCTACGCAATCACGGACTTTATCGCGACTTCAAAAAGAGTGACCTATCGGTTTAAAAATACCATGGAATATCTCACTCAAATATTGGCACATAATCGAAAATCATGATGCGGTTCGTGCCTCACCACACCCTACGACTTTTGCGAATATTTGCGGCATGCTTTTACAACACCCT
>JARRQF010000347.1:0-4797 GCA_037382065.1 Candidatus Thiodiazotropha sp.
TTTGGATGGCCTCCGTAATGACCAGACCGTACAAATCATTATCCTTAAGCTGAAACTCATATTCCGCTTCAGCGTTGGTAGCTGCCTTTTTAAAGCTCCACTTATTTGCATCAACCCAAAAAGCAGTGTTGTTTTTACTGCTCTTTAAAAGAAACGTTGAACTGTCTGGCTTAGAAAATTCCTTTTTATTAGTACCGATTGCTTTTTCGGTGCGGTTTGCGTTATTTGCATATACCCATGTGCCATCACTGTTCAAAATCACCTCTTCACCTGTATCAGTAATAGCTTTTTGATCGGCATAAGCCATCATTGCCATAAAAAGAGAAATTACTGCAACCATTATCCGGGACATTTTATTCTCCATACTTTTGCGCACATAGCTGTTTGTCACGTTACCTGCTGTCCCATTATACATACATAGCACCATATATGTATTACGATTAGTTGTTAAATTACAACCACTTAAATACCCATCTGAAATCGAACGCCCTCCCCTCTGCCCGCGTGGCCGGTCCCCAGGAGACCATGGCGGCACTTCACGCCCAGGCATTGGATACCCTGCTGATATCGAGCCATACCACCACGCAGCTGAATGAGGAGCCGCTAATTGCCCACCACTGCCTCTGGCGTCTCAAACGGACCGGTTATACCAACGGCATGCCCTGGGATGCGAGCATCGAGCTGAGCCGGTTGGCCGTTCAGCTGAGGGTACGTACTCTGGTCATTCAGTCCACCGAACTGACCCGGCTGGGAGGGGGCGGCGGATTGCTGCGGGATCCGGTGGAGATCGAGCTGATGCCCCTGACCGATGGCCCCGGACTTATCCCACAGGTCGCCTGAGCCATGCGTATGCGAATCCGGGTTGGCCCGTGCCTGGAATACGGCCGGGTAGCTCAGCTGGTCAACTGTTATCAGGCGCTTGTTGAATCCTCAGTGGACCAGCTGCAGGTCAGTGTGGAGAAAGTGACCGGACGAGGGAGTGATGAGTCACCCTCTTCTATTGAATGTTGATTCAACGCACGCCCCAGAGTCTGATACAACCATACTGTTAGACCTCACAGGTATCACCTCCTACTGACATCTTTTAACCCGTGATTTGCCTCTACAGGATAGCCTCAAAAACTGTTGCGTTGATTCAATACGCAATCAGTTAACTTTTCTATTTTCCTGCCAATTGGCTGAGTCAGAAAGTGATTCAGACAGTATTGTCTGAGTTGGTTTTCTGCGCTGATTCCGCAGTACAGATCATTGGGTGCTTGAAGTATTGTTGTAGTTAAGATGCTTCGCTTCATAGTCGTGACTTATGAATTATCATACATTGATCTGCAATATCTATTTTACCGGTTTTCTTTAATTTTTTTAATCATTACAGGCAGATGGTGCGTTTAAGATATCTAATATTGTGCCGTTAGAAAGCGCATAGATTGTTCGATATCTTTGCTGGTTAATAATAATTGGAGGTGACATGCCATGATTGGCGCAAGTCTATCTATTCGCACAAAACTGATGACGGTAACCGTCATTACATCAGCACTCTTTCTTTTTGCACTCTTCTACACACTGGCCGGGACAGACCTGGTCAGTCAGCACTTCACCCGTTTTATCGATCAGGACGTAAAGCGCATTGAACTGCTTCGCACCATGCAAGCGGAAGGTTCCCAGGCCGTGATCGCGGCAGCCAAAAAAGTTTTGTTGCCTAAGCTGATTCCCCCGGCAAAAGTGGCAGCCAAAGCGGGTGAGCAATTCGATCAGGCCTTGCAGGAAGTTAAAGAACTCTATATCGGTGACCAGTCTGGCTCCTCCAAAGTCGATGAGATCGCAAAACTCTGGGGGCAATGCCTGCCCGACGCTCTGACAGTGATCAAACAGGTCGACGAAGGCAGGATTGACTCGGCTAAGCTACTGTTTACCAGCAAAGTTCAGAAGCGCTGGGGCAGTATTCGAAAGTTACTGCAGCCTTTGATTATTAGTGAAACAGAGCGTACTTCTGCAACCCAGAAAGCCGTTAAAGAGGAAGTGTCTAGAATATTTATATCGGGCACAGGACTGGCTGTTGTGGCGCTTGTGATAGGGTTCCTGCTCAACTTTCTGATCAGTCGAAACATCATCTGCAGTATCAATCGCGCTGCGGGCAGTTTGGAGGAGATTGGCGCCGGAGGTGGGGATTTGACGCAACGTTTGCCACTGGAGGGTGGAGTTGAACTGAAACGGCTTGCCAGTGGCTTCAATCAGTTCGCGACGGAAACTCAGAGCCTGGTTCGCAAAGTCGCAGACTCATCACAACAGATGAACAGGTTTTCTGCTGAACTGGCTAATGTTGCAAGGATTTCACAAGCGACAGCGGTTCAGCAGGATGAAGCGATGAGACAGGTGGCGACAGCCATGACCGAAATGACCGCCACCGTGAAGAGCGTAGCTGGGAGTGCGGCGAGTGCCGCAGCAGCGGCAGAGAATGCCGATCAGCAGGCTAAACAGGGCAGTCAGGTGGTAGGTAAAACACTGCAGGCGATCGAGAATCTATCGCAGGGTGTTGAGCAGGCCAGTAATGACATGAAGGCCCTTGAGAAAGAGACGGCACAGGTTGGTGTCGTGGTGTCGGTGATCAAAGGGATTGCCGAGCAGACCAATCTGCTGGCTCTGAATGCAGCAATTGAAGCGGCACGAGCCGGCGAGATGGGCCGAGGCTTTGCGGTGGTTGCCGATGAGGTAAGAACCCTGGCCAGTCGCACCCAGTCCTCGACCCGAGAAATCAACGATATTATTGAACGTCTTCAGGAGGGTGCGCGCAAGACTGCCGGTATGATGGAGGGGCGTCGTGATGATGCCATTGAGACGCTTAATCAGGCGGCCCAGGCTGGAACTGCTCTGGAAGAGATAACCCGGGTGGTCGCGGATATCAGGGATATGAATGTTGAGATCGCTAGTGCTGCTGAGGAGCAGGAGGCGGTTTCATTAGAGATCGAAAAGAATACCGCCAGTGTTGGGGAGTTATCCCATGAGAATAAACAAGCCACCTCGCAAACCGAAGAGACCGGTTCGGAAATACGGGCAATCTCTAATCAGATCTCCCAACTTGTGGAGCGCTTCAAGATTGATTGATATGGGGTCTTCATCACCCTCCTCCAGGTTCAGGTAATTGTTCTCTTCATCTCTTTCGAGAATCCCCTGGCGTTGTAGACTTCAGGTATAACAAGCGACGGCTCAATGCACCCGACAGATAGTGGGCCATTTCATTGGTTTTCGAACAGAAAAAATTTGCCATTTGCCTGATTGCGAAGTTGAGCGCAACGGCCCTCAGTTGTCGGCCACGTTGTAACCCTGTCTCTACCTGGGAGGATAAATCACCGGCCTCAACCCGCTCGCCATCCGGTGGGAGGTAGCGGGCGAATTCCTTTTCTAATGCCTGCATGATTTTGTTTTCCATGTTTCATCCTCGATTCACCACTGTTTGCGCATTACCTGATACCGGTTAGGGTGATCAAAACAATGAATATGTACATACCTGTTGGTACATTTTTTAACAAAAAAACTATTCGTTTCAGCATATAATCATCACGACATCCAACATCCCGCCAAGTGCCGAGACCACCTCATCGACCCGGCGTTGCTGGGTCGCCCGGCTGATCGTAAAGCCGCCCTGCAGCGCCGATAGGACCATTAAGACGATCTGCTCCGCAGGAACCTTTAGTTCCAACTCTCCGCGTTCTAGCGCCGCATTCAGTTCGGCGCCAAGGCGATCCTCGATATGGCGGAAATAGCGGGCCAAAGGTTCACGAAGCCTGGGATCGTCGATAGCACTATCCCAAACCATACGGCCGATCCTACAGCCCTTGAGCGATTCTCTAGGTTGCACAAGGAAGCGATCGAGCCGTTCCCTTAGTGTTCCCGGACCCGACATATCGCGCTCAAACTCAGCGATACGGTCAGCCACAACCTCACTTATCGCCTCGCAAGCCAGATCCCGCTTGCTGCGGAAATGGTGATAAAAGCTGCCCTGCCCTGCACCACTGACCTCCTGGATGTCCCGTGGACTGGTCGCTTCATAGCCGCGTTCCCAGAACAACTGCTTGGTAGCGACAAGGATATCGTCACGTTTACTCATAACATACTAGTATGTATCACCACTTTGTCAAGAAACGCCACGAAACCGGTACTCCGAAACTTGAGTTATCAGTTGCGAGCCGCGCCTCAAGCAAACCCACGGATATGCGAGCGCTGGGGTCAGCGCAGTTGCAGCCTTGAGGCGCTGCAAATTGATCAAACGCAAAGACGTCCAGAGAGCCGTTGGTATCCGTGGCCACCAGATCGGAGGCCCAGCTACAAAAAGCCACGAACCGGCCATCGGCACTGATCACGGAGTACCTGGAAACACCGTTCCCGGAATCGGTTCCGTCCTTGTTGACACTGACCAGTTTGACACCACTCAGCGAGGTTGCGGATATGATCCCCTGCATGCCTAAGGCGAGTAGAACCCCCAGCACCCCGTATAACCACAGCCTTGGTCTTCTACAGTCTCTGTATGCTTTTGAGGCAGTGAGCCAAATGGCTGATCGTTCTGAGCATCCACAAACACAAGGTCCGATCCTTACCGAAGCGGTCGCTGCACAAACAGCCGGTGCCCCATAGACTTTTTAGTGCGGCATTCTGAATTCTGCGATCTCAAAATACTACCTTATCCATGCTGGCTGCTTTTACAGTGCATCCATCTCCCCGCCTACGGTGACAGCGGCCCCTCGGCGACTAGGCAACTCGTTGCGGGCGGGCAATACTTCGAAAAAAACGAATATCTGAGCGGGC
>JARRQF010000348.1:0-4103 GCA_037382065.1 Candidatus Thiodiazotropha sp.
AGCGTAAGCGCAGCTTACACCACTATTATTAAAGGTGTCATGCGAATGCCTGCCGCTTTCTGAGATTGAGTGGGTATCTCGACGAGTCCCATAAGATCAACGTAGTGCAATTGCCCTGGGGAAGCTCCAAGCCGATCTATTTCACCACGAAGGGTCATATCCTTCATGGTGAAATCTTTGGAGTAAATGTTATGACAGAACAAGATCCACCAGAGAACTAATCCGGGTATACCGGGCTTGACAAACGAGTCCTCATAGAAGGATGTGGTGAGGCACGAACCGCATCATGGATGTTCGTGAATTACCGTAAGCTGTTATTGATGCGGTTCGCACCGCTCACCACATCCTACGCAACCACGAATTTTATGGCGTATTCAAAAAGAGTTACCTAATAGGTAGCTCAATAACCAAGGTCTGAGCTGCTTATTTTAACCTAAAAAATCAGTCGACCGCTCCATTCTAATCTTTTTAGGTTTAAGGATGCCATTTGCGCTATCATCGTCAATTTGTATGAAGCACCACACTAGAATCAAACTGATGCCAGTCGCTCTCTGGCTCGGATAATCGCAGCACGCACCTGCTCAGGCGCCGTGCCACCAATATGGTTTCTCGCCGATACCGAGCCTTCCAGGGTCAGAACCTTAAACACATCCTGGTCTATCTCAGCGGAGAAAGTCTGTAGTTCAGCAAGGCTCATTTCAGACAGGTCCCTGCCTTCCGATACGCCGAAAGCCACCGCCTTGCCAACTACCTCATGGGCATCGCGAAAGGGGATGCCTTTGCGTACTAGGTAGTCGGCCAGATCTGTGGCAGTGGCAAAGCCCTGCATGGCCGCCTTGCGCATGACATCTTTGCGACAGGTGATAGCAGGTATCATGGCGGCAAAGATCTTTAGCGAGCCTTTTACGTTGTCCACGGTATCGAATAGGGGTTCCTTATCTTCCTGGTTGTCCTTGTTATAGGCCAAAGGTTGGCTTTTCATTAAGGTCAGCAGAGCGATCAGGTGGCCGAAGATGCGGCCAGTTTTACCGCGAATCAACTCTGGCACATCGGGGTTCTTTTTCTGTGGCATGATTGAGGAGCCGGTACAGAAGCTGTCAGAGAGTTCAATAAAACCAAACTGTGCAGAGGACCAGATAATCAACTCTTCCGAAAAGCGTGACATGTGCATCATCAGGATGCTCGCTGCGGCACTGAATTCAATGGCAAAGTCACGGTCGGAGACTGCGTCCAGGGAGTTCTCTGCCGGAGCACGAAAGCCAAGTAAATCAGCCGTCATATGGCGGTCGATGGGGTAGGTGGTGCCAGCTAATGCGGCAGCCCCGAGGGGCATGATATTAAGTCGATAGAGACAATCCATCAGGCGTGAGCGATCTCGCTCCAGCATTTCAAACCAGGCCATTAGGTGGTGGCCAAAGGTGACTGGCTGGGCGGTCTGCAGATGGGTGAAGCCGGGGAGAATGGTATCGGCTTCCAGCTCCGCCTTGTCTAGAAGTGCATTTTGCAGGGTCAGAATAGCCTTAGAGATAATCTCGATTTCGTCACGCAGCCAGAGGCGAATGTCTGTGGCGACCTGATCATTGCGGGAACGGCCGGTATGAAGTTTTTTGCCAGCGCTGCCGATAGCTTTAGTAAGTGCTGATTCAATATTCATGTGCACATCTTCGAGGGATACCGACCAGGGAAATTCGCCGTTGTCAATGCGCGTACGAATCTGCTCAAGGCCTTGTATGATGGCATCACGCTCTTCATGGTGGAGAATACCTTGCTGAGCCAACATCTGGGCGTGGGCGATGGAGCCTTGAATATCGTATTGGTAGAGGCGTTGGTCAAAGTCGACTGATGCGGTAAATGCTTCGACAAAGGCATCGGTTGGTTCGCTGAAACGGCCGGACCAAGGTTTCGCAGGCAGATGATGGTCGCTCATGAAGGGTTATCCTGATTGGGAACGAAAGGAAAAACTGGCGGGATTATAGCAAGCGGTTGGATTGTCCGCATCGCTCCAGCTTGATGCGGAATCGATTGATTCTCATTTTAGGTATCGTGATGAAAAACAGTTGCCTGGATTAACGGATGCAAATGTATGCATGATAAAGATCGAGAGGATGAATCTGAGTGTACGTTGCCAGATAAGGGCTCGGTGATTTTTTTACCCAATTTCTGCTCTATTCGCCCCGTTTTTGCTGTTGTGGTGATTGGTGAGCTATTGGCAATATTGCTAACTTTAGCCTCGGTGGATCGCATGGCTGGTTTTTTCGGTCAATTGAGTCCCATCTCGCTATTGGTACAGTGGGTAGGTGTGAGCAGTGCGGCATTGCTTTGTCTGCTGCGTAAGCCACTCAGTCGGGTTGGAAATTGGTCGGCCGGATTGGCCGCTTTTGGGATCATGCTGGGTATGACTTGGCTGATTTGGATACTGATTCGCTGGCTGGAGGTAGGGCTGGAATTGTCGTTACTACCGGCGGGCGATGGGCGGGGAGTTCTTTGGCGAGCCTTAGGTATTACAGCCATTATTGGCGTGTTGGTGTTGCACTATCTCTATCTACAGCATCTCTGGCGTCGTCAGGAAGAGGCGGAGAATGCGGCACGCTTACAAGCACTCTATTCTCGTATTCGGCCCCATTTTTTATTCAATAGTATGAATACTATCGCTAGCTTGACCCGCTTAAATCCCAAGCTGGCCGAAGAGGTGGTCGAGGATTTAGCCGATCTGTTTCGGGTCTCCTTGGGAGATGCATCCCGGCCTTCGAATCTTGGTCGAGAGCTAGAGTTGGCACACCAATATCTGAGCATCGAGCGCTACCGGCTTGGTGACCGGCTTGAGGTGATTTGGGATCTAAAGGATCTCCCTGAAAAGGCGATGATACCGCCGATGATTCTTCAGCCGCTGCTGGAAAATGCCGTCTATCACGGTATTGAACCTGTTGCGAAGGGGGGAAGAATCACGATTACAGGCTACTACCGGCGAAAAAGAGTCAACCTCAGTATACGAAATAGTTTGCCTGAGGATGGTGAATCTAGCAGCAGGAAGGGTAATCATATGGCGATGGAGAATATCCGGGCACGCCTAGCCGGTATATTCGATATGGAAGCAAGCTTAACCGAATCCAATGTGGAGGGTGAGCATCAGGTGCGCTTGGTGATTCCCCACCCATGGTGGGAATAGGAGAGCAGTGTGAAGATTGTGGTAGTGGATGATGAAGCGTTGGCGCGGCAGCGTATGGTGTCGCTGATTCTGGAGTTAGGTGAACCCTACGAAGTGGTTGGTGAAGCTGGCACTGGAGAAGAAGCGTTGGCGGTTTCTCAACAGTTTGAAGCCGATCTGATATTAATGGATATCAGAATGCCGGGGATGGATGGCCTGGAGGCGGCTAGCCGTTTGGCCGAAGTTGAGTTTCCACCTACGGTAGTATTTACCACTGCCTACGAAGAGCATGCGTTGCAGGCCTTTGATGCAGCAGCTCAGGACTATCTCCTAAAACCTGTGCGGAAGGAACGCTTGTTGGCCGCACTGAAGCGTAGTCAACGACTTACCCGGAGCCAGGTTACAGAGGCGGGAGCGGAAGCGTCGTTAGTGCCTCGGCTAAGAGCCAGCTACCGGGGTGGCCTGACCACCATTCCTCTTGATCAGGTAATCTATCTGAGAGCTGATTCAAAATATGTTATGGCAAGGCATGCTGGGGGGGAGTTGCTGTTGGAAGAGAGCTTGAAGGGATTACTGGATCGCTATGCTGACTGGTTGCTGCGCATTCATCGCAATGCTTTGGTTGTACGGCGTTATCTGACTGGGCTGGAAAAGGGTCGGGATGGGAGCTTTCGGGCGGTATTGCAAGGTTGTGAAGAGACGATAGAGATAAGCCGACGGCACTTGCCTGAAGTGAGGCGCATTTTGCGTGGTAATGATTAGTGAAAAATCGAGGTTTAAAGATGGTTTTGGTTTTTCTTTAACCTAAAAAGATCAGTTGGGCAGCGTGAAGGGTGCGTTTGTGGTGGTGCAGGGCAAGGGTCGCTCCTGCACATCCATGTGCCCGCGACACTTGTGCATCCATGCACGGCGCGCAACGACGCGGAATAGCCCGCTATTCCAAGGAGTTGCAACGCCG
>JARRQF010000349.1:0-4102 GCA_037382065.1 Candidatus Thiodiazotropha sp.
GCTGTCCAACTGATCTTTTTAGGTTGAAAAGGGCGAGCCATTCCCTGCGCATTGCGCCTTGTCTCCTGGCCTGAGCAGGCTTCTATCATCGTCAATTTGTATGAAGCACCACACTAGGGCTGCGTTTTATGCACCAAATGCTTTCATCTCAATCAACCATTTTATTATCCATCATGTTTTATTGCGTAACCCCAGGTTGATACCGGGATAAATAAAAATAGAGCAACGGCGACCCGTCCGATCGGGTCGAAACTGTTTAGTCGAGCCTGGCTCCAGGAAGCAAGTCAAACCGACTTCCCGGAGAAACCCTGAGGGCATGATGCATCAGGTCGATTCGCAGATGAACCCCTTTTGCCACACGAAGGTGTGCTCCACCCGCTATTCTCATGTCGCCGGGAGCCGTTACGTCACGCCATATCGTACAGTCTGAGTTAATGATCCATTCTCCGGATTTAGGGGGGTTGCAACGCAGCGTGGCCTGTACCTCGGCCTGAACTGCCGCCTGTTCCTCATGCGTTTGCTCAATGGTAAGGCTTGCTTCTGGGTCTGCTGCCGCCGTCTCGGATAACGGTCCCTTGAAACTCAGGTTTCTCCAGTCGTCATGACCTGTAAGCGTTTGTCCTGGTGTCGGGTCGTTGATAAGTTCAGCCGGCTGAATCAATTCATCGTTATTGGAATCCTGGAACTTTAGGCCACATTCTCTTATGCTGCGGTTATTCAGGTCCACGCTAACAGGGTTTGTTTGGAATATATTGGCGTCAGCCGAATTTGTATCACCACTCCAGTTCAAGCGCTGGGCTACAGGGCCTCTTTGACGATCCCCATCGACATCGCCCCATTTGGTTTCAAGGTGACTCGTTGGGTCCAACGGGATCTGCTCACTCAAGTTCGATTCATTCAACGTTGGCAAGGCCGACCTTGAGTAATCGAGCAATACCTCACCGGTAGTCAGATCCACAAGCCCTGATGAAAAGCTGTAGTTCATGAGCGATAAGTAATTGGGTTTACAGTTCGCCGAATCCGGGCTTCCGTCAGCATTACGATCGATGCCCCTTGCACCGTTGTGCGTTAAACCAAGTGCATGGCCCAGCTCGTGCATGAATATGGCTGCATCAGCTGTAAGTTTTCCTGGTCCGGAAGCCGATGCTTCTGTGATGAAGTCGGTGTTCCGTTCACCCGTGCAGCATCGCCCTGGGAAAGGTATCGCATTTGGAACCCAGAGGTTGTAGTGCATATACGGCTCACGTGCTTTGTTGAAATGATCTCGTTTGTAAAGTGCCACTGTGTTAATTGCATAGTTGCCTTGCGCATCTGCCCAGCGGTTGGAAAGCTGGGTGTCATCGATATCAACGATTAGCTGTATACCCGGTTTTGCGGGCGCATGATCTGCGTAGGGACATGATGCAAGAGGCGGCGGCACGGGTGCGTTATCGAAGGCTTGAACCACACGCTGTATGGCATCGTGCCTGGGCGCCGTGGAGGAAATTGCATCCAGTTCAACCAAAATCGTTTTTCGACAAGGATCGGCGCCCAAGCCCTGCAGATTAACGGTATTTTTCCACTCCCCGTCCTCAAAAGCGAAAACGCCAAACCGTTCCTCGTCGTCAGGTAGCGTATCGCGGTCATAGTCCAAGGGTCCACAGCGAATACCAAACCAGACATTGGCGCTCTCTCCCCCTTCAAGTGCCCCAAAGTGTTCGTGGTCACCATCTCCACTTGCGACAGTTCTGTTGCTACCAGTGTCGCCGGACCAGGAACAGCGAGCCAGGTCAAGGTTGAGAACCAGCTCCTGAACGTCGTCCGCAGGGTTTAGGTCCATAATGTCATCGTTACTTTGAATCGTGTCCGCATCCCAGATCTGGATGACTACTGGTATGATGCCGGTATCCGCCTCCAGCGTCCGACTAAACTCCCAGTTTGGATGGAAATTTCGATTTTCGATGTATTTGCTTCGGTTGTTTTGAAACGGAGCGTCGCCAATACGAACCCGGCCATAGTAGTCGCCTACTCCCACCGTATCAGGACGGTGTATCAGGTCCACGGCCCCGGTGTCTGGGTTGCTGCCCTCAACGAAATGCTTGATGGTGATTGTCACGGGCGTTTCAGCGACCACCGGTTGAATAATAATTGACTGAATAATAGCGGCCAAAAGGGTGCCAACAGTCTTTGGTAGTTGGGTGCACTTTGTCATGTCCGGATTCCTCCTCACATTGACTAGTTATCGCAGGCGCCAAGGCAGACGCCCCCGTTTGCATTGAGAATCAACACGGTTTTTCCCAGTGTTGACGTATTACCCGTCTGAAAGAGCAGACGACCGGTGGAGGAGGATTGAACATACCAGCCGTTCGTGTTGTTCCCAGATGTATCCTGAAGAGCAATCGCAGGATTGCTATTGGCAATCACTAGGGATGCACTATCGATACCTTCGCTACCGCCATGCCCAGCGCCCTTGACCAGTACACGCTCAGTGCTCAACTGACCGGCGGCCCCATCTATACTTACCGTGGTCGCATCACTGGCATCGCGCAATTGCAGTTGCCCGGCCTTTCCCTGTCCTGCACCATTGCCCAGAATCAGCGCAGCGTAGTCAGCGCTAAGAAACACACGTTGCTTACCGTGACGATTCTGCAATACCAGTGAACCGGTTTCTCCAGCGCCACCTATGACCACCGATCCTTCACCACCGTTAAGATGTATAGATGCTGAACTTGAATCCTGTGACTGGGCTCCCTCCGAAAACAGCAATACATCCCCGTCTTGATGAGATCCCCCTCCACCAATGAATAGGTTGGCACCCTCGGGATCAAGGCGAGTGGTAATTTGATGTGATGATGAGCGACCATTGAACTGGCCAGTAGCGGCATTAATTCGTACTTTTTCATCTCCACTACCATTCTGTATTACCAAATCCTGGTTTTCGAGTTTGAAATCCGCTGTATGAGGCGAAATCAGGCCATCCGCAAACACTGATATTGAAAATGTTACCACCACTAAAACTACGCTTATCGATAGCAGCGGTATTGAGCAGGATTGTCTGATGGCTTTCGTTGAAAATCTATTGTTAGCGCTTTTTTTCATGATAGCAAAACCTCTTGTGTGGTGTCGCCAATCATCGCGTACAGCTGCTGCGATAGGAATGTAACTTTGGCATGGACCATCCATGATAATCGTCTTCTAATATATTAAAGACACAGTAACTTCCTGGTTTACTGTTTTCCTGGTGTAGCGTAGATCTATAATGGCATAGGAATGTGTTTCGGTATGGTAAAAAATACCGTTATTTATGTGAATTATTTACAATAGATTCGATGGCCATGATCACCAAGGCTTTTTTGAGTAAAAGAGTTTAGCATGAGTGACAATAAGAGCATGAAACTCTCATTTAGGTTAAAGCATGGAAGATCCAGGTCTGCTGGATCTTCTTCAGTTACTCTAATGATTGGGTGAATTGTTGCTACCGCGCTAAAATTGGTTACTCTTTGATGCTCAGGGTATAGGGTCCGGGATCCTTGGTATGAGCCACCACCACGGCTTCACTGGGTGAGTAGGTGAATTTTTTACCAGTATCGAAATAGAGCGGTGGAGCAAATGAGAGTGCGTGGATAATTTTGTCGTGGTCGGTAAAGACCATTAACGCGCCGCTCTCACCATAGAGCGCATTGTCATCGAACATTTTTTGTCCGACATTCCGGTTGATGATCTTGCCACTACTGCTTTGCGGAAAGATATGCACCTCGTCCCATTGAAACGGAGTCACATCACTCAGTAGAACGGTTGCGCCTTGCGGGCCTTTTTGGGAGAGCTCCGAAAGTTTTTTGCTCACCTCTGATGAGAATACATAGGGCATTTCTTCACCACCACTGCAGCCGCTTGCTATAATCCCCAGCAACAGGCTGCCGATTATTGTGTTTCGCATATTCAATTCGACTCTGTATTCCATTTGGAGCGGTCATGACCCCATTAACCAGGGCGTCATCCGCTCTGCGAGTGTGGCCAACCGTCTCCTGGTTGCTGAGCACCAGTTCACCGTGATGATCGATGACGAGCGCTTCCCCCTTTAACTTCTGACAGTATGATTTTTTTATCTACACTTTGGCTGTAC
>JARRQF010000350.1:0-4101 GCA_037382065.1 Candidatus Thiodiazotropha sp.
GACTGTCGTTTTCGCTTGCGGAGTCTGTGTCATCCAATCATTCACTTGATTGTTACGGACGTTGAAGCAAGAAGCCTCGCCCAAAGCAACTTGTTGCGCCGGGCGGGGAGTAGTCACTTTATCAGGCTGTCGAGTAGGTTGTGTATTTTTTCAACCCGCTTTTCTGGATTATCCAATGCCGAGTTGTAATGTAGTTTATCACCACCTTCCATACGATAGGTCTCAGGCTGTCGTTGAATCAAATTGATTATCTTTAGTGGGTCGAATTTTGGACGCTCCTCAAAGAGTATTCGCGCTCCCTTTGGACCCGCTTCGATTTTTTGAATTCCCAGTGGATGAGCACGTAGTTTCAGTTCTGTGATGGCGAATAGGTTTTTCGCCGCATCCGGCAATAGACCAAAACGATCAATCATCTCAACCTGAAGGTCACGTAATTCAGTGGCATCTTTGGCGCTGGCGATACGTTTATAGAGCACCAGGCGACTGTGGACGTCTGGCAAATAGTCCTCGGGAAGCAGGGCGGGTATGTTGAGTTCGATCTCAGTGCCATGGTCCAATGGACGATCCAGTTCTGGCTGACGGCCAGACTTTAGGGCGTCAACAGCTCGCTCTAATAATTCGGTATAGAGTGAGAAGCCGATCTCCTGGATCTGCCCGCTCTGTTCGTCTCCCAATAATTCGCCTGCTCCACGAATCTCAAGATCGTGAGTCGATAGGGTGAATCCAGCTCCAAGATCTTCAAGTGATTCAATAGCTTCTAGGCGTTTCTTTGCGTCAGATGTCATATTGGATGGTGGGGGTGTCAGCAGGTAAGCATAGGCTCGATGGTGAGAACGTCCGACCCGCCCTCTGATCTGGTGCAGTTGCGCTAATCCCAGCTTGTCAGCGCGATTAATAATGATCGTGTTCGCTGTGGGTACGTCGATGCCACTCTCCACAATGGTCGTACATACCAACAGATTGAAACGTTGATGGTAGAAATCACGCATGATCCCTTCCAGCTGGCGTTCACGCATCTGGCCATGAGCCACCTGTAGACGCAGACTTGGCATCAGTTTTTCCAATCTCTCCGCCATGTTCTCGATGGTACTGACTTCATTGTGTAGAAAGTAGATCTGGCCACCACGCTTTAACTCACGTTGACAAGCTTCGTTGATCAGACCATCACTCCATTGGCTAACAAAGGTTTTTACTGGGTGACGCAAAGCAGGGGGGGTTGCGATGATGGAAAGATCCCGCATACCGGACATTGCCATGTTAAGCGTGCGGGGTATCGGGGTAGCTGTCATCGTCAGCATATCAACTTCACTGCGCAGGGCCTTAAACTTCTCTTTGTGGCGAACGCCGAAGCGGTGTTCTTCATCAATGATGACCAATCCCAGATTTTTGAATGTAATCCCATCAGAGAGTAGCTTATGGGTGCCGATGACAATGTCGATCGTGCCATTTTTCAAACCGTCAAGCACCGATTTTTGTTGCTTACTGGTGCGGAAGCGGGAGAGGCTCTCGACTTTTACCGGCCAGTCAGCGAAGCGGTCTCCGAAATTTTGATAGTGTTGCTGCGCCAAAAGGGTAGTTGGTACCAGTACAGCTACCTGTTTGTTACCCTGAGTGGCCATAAATGCTGCACGCATTGCTACTTCAGTTTTACCGAAACCGACATCGCCGCATACCACTCGGTCCATTGGTTGGGAGGAAGTCATATCTTGAAGTACGGCAAGAATAGTCTGGTTTTGATCTGGGGTCTCCTCGAACTCGAACGAAGCAGCAAACTCCTGATACTCGGCATCTGGGGCCGGGAAGGCTACTCCCTGACGAGCAGCCCGGCGAGCGTAGATCTCCAGTAGCTCTGCAGCGACATCACGAATCTGTTTCGCTGCCTTTTGTTTGGTTTTTTCCCACTGCTCTCCACCAAGACGATGCAAAGGGGCATGTTCTGGTGAGGCACCAGCGTAACGACTGATTAGGTGCAAAGACGCGACAGGCACATAAAGCTTGTCTCCTTTTGCATATTCAAGGGTGAGGAATTCTGTGGTTTGTCCGCCAACGTCCAATACCTGCAGCCCAAGGTAACGTCCGACGCCATGGTCTTCATGAACCACAGGAGCGCCAATATGAAGTTCGGTCAGGTTACGTACAATCTGATCAGGGTCTTGGCTTACCTTGCGTCGGCGTCTCTCTTGGCGTACTCGCTCACCATACAGCTGGGTCTCAGTAATAATGGCAAGCTCGGTATCCTCCAGCCACAATCCTTGTTCGAGTGGGGCGACACAAAGCGCAGTCTCTATATCGCTCTCGTAAAAGTGCCGCCAATCATCAACTTGTCTGGCCTTGATTCCCAGATCTCGCAGCGTTGCCTGGAGCAGTTCACGTCTTCCCGCACCTTCGGCAATAAACAGCACTCGCTTAGGTGATCCACTGAGAAATTGTTTAAGTGCTATGGCAGGCTCTTTATTACGTGCCTGAAAAGCCACGGGTGGAGGCAGTTGGGTATTGTAGTTCACAACATTCGCATAGCCTTTGGCCCGCGCTGGGATCTCATGATGACTAATCGAAATCAGATTTCTCTGCTTGATTTTGGCGACTAACTCATCTTCACGTAGAAAGAGGTTATGTGGAGGCAAGATTGGACGCTCGGTATCATAGCGACGCTCATCGTATCGATGCTCTACTTCGCGGATGAAATGGCCAGCCTGTTCTCTGACCTCTTCCAATTGGATTAGCATATGCTGCTTGGGAAGGTAGTCAAAAAGCGTAACTGTCTGTTCAAAAAACAGGGGTAGATAATATTCCAAGCCACTCGGTACTTTGGCCTCGGAGACATCCTGGTAGATCAGGCTCTTTTGCAGGTCTCCTTCAAACTGAATACGATAGTTGCGGCGGAATAGGTTGATACCGGCTTCATCAAGGGGGAACTCCCTGGCTGGTAGCAATTCGATGCGATCAATCTTCTCAATGGAGCGTTGGGATTCAGGGTCAAAGGTGCGAATGGTATCGACCTCATCGTCAAAAAGATCGATTCGGTAGGGGACTTGGCTGCCCATCGGAAAGATATCAAGCAGTGAGCCTCTGACGGCAAATTCACCATGTGAAAGAACCTGGGAAACACATTGATAACCACTATGCTCCAAGCGTCGACGAGTCTCGACGATATTAATCTGCTGCCCTGTTTCGATAAACAGGCAGTTAGCATCCAGAAATGCCTGTGGTGCTAGCCTCTGCATCAGGGTAGAGACTGAGGTAATCAACAGCCCATGAGTTAGTGACGGCAGGCGATGAAGCGTCAGTAGACGTTGTGAGATTATTTCCGGCAAAGGGGAGAAAAGGTCGTAGGGCAGGGTCTCCCAGTCTGGAAAGTTAACGACCGGAAGATCTGCGTCACTAAGGAAGAAACGCAACTCACTTTCCAGGCGAGTGGCGGATTGCATGTCTGGAGTGACAATCAGAATCAGTCCCTGGTAGTCAAGAGCGGCGTGGGCAATTGCCAGTGATGCGCTGCATCCATGCAGTCCTCCCCATTGGATTCTCTCACCGGAAGCAACTGGCAGAGTAGGTCTGAGGGGGGAGTTAGATAGTTCTGATTGCTTACTCATTATTGACCGGGTTGGAATAAAAACGCTGAAGTATCTCATAATTGTTGCGGCAGGTCAGGTAGAAAAATGGTGACTGAGTATGGCTTTCTTGACTCTAGGTATTTGTTGCGGATAGTATTTGAACCATGAATATTTCATACATCGCACAGAACGCTATTTTTGCTCATCACCATTGCCATATTTGGCTGGGAGAGCTACTGCTTGTGTGATATTTGATGCCCGATCATCAAGAAAGCTCTCCCAGCCTTGCTGCGAGGGCTTTTTATTTGATTGGAGCAAAGATATGGAATATAAAATTGATAAACAAGCCAGAGGGGTTCGAATAATTGGTGGTGATGAAGCGAAACTGCGCCGCCAGTTATTGAATGGTGTGACTACTCCCCGCCCGGCGCAACAAGTTGCTTTGGGCGAGGCTTCTTGCTTCAACGTCTGTAACAATCAAGTGAATGATTGGATGACACAGACTCCGCAAGCGAAAACGACAGTCCAGCCGCTTTAAGTTCAATGA
>JARRQF010000351.1:0-5068 GCA_037382065.1 Candidatus Thiodiazotropha sp.
CGTAGGATGCGGTGAGCGGTGCGAACCGCATCAATAGTGGGGTGGCGCACGAACATCAATGATGCGGTTCGTACCTCACCACATCCTACGTTTCATCCCTTAATGGTGGGACAGCCCCCCTTGCGGGAGAGGGCCGGGGTGAGGGGGATCCAATAACCGCTGAACTCGCTAAACTTCTCAGCCAAAACGAAATGCTTCACAACATTTTTATGGCGATTTGTTTCTATTATGCGCGAAAACGACTCCTTTGTAGTGCAATTGCCCTGACCCAATAGGTGACCATAACCTGGGTTTTGATAGCCATTCACAGGGGATATGCGTTCCCACACAGGAACATGGGATCAAGGTTGCGGCCTAATTAGAGTGTCCGATGATATCAGGAAAGTTCATTCTGAACCCGTATTTTTCGTCACTCCAACCTGCCGCCCTTAACTATCACTAAGTTACTTCTTCTCTGCGTGTTTTGCCTGAATTTTCTCGTAGGTTCCACTGACCGGATAGAGCCTTAGGTATTTTTTCTGCGGCTTTCTGGAGAAATACTGAACAGTCAGTTCAATGATCGGGTAGGTATCTCGTATCTGATTCTTGCTGGTATAGGTCTTGTCTTTGTATTTGATCTTATCACCCTTATCACTGGCTTTGCCTTCTGTGGTAGTTGTGGTGCCATAGTCGGTAACAACGGTTTTTGTTTTATCCTCCTTTCCAATAACAGCGAAGTACTGGAAGCCCAACGTGCTACCTATTTCAGCAGCGCGCATAATGGCATAGTCATTGACGATATCGGAGGTGGTCATAGTGTGTCCCTTGTAACCCACGATAAACTTATCATCGGAAAGACGCTTGTCGTAATACCCATAGCTGTAATCACTACCTCCCTGCATTTCCTGGTAGCTGGTCTCGGCGCAACCGGTGAGTCCCAGCATGATTAACAGTATTAGTGGCAGAACGATTCTACTCATTTTTATCTCCTTAAAATTGTATAAGTATAATGGGGAATTTTTGAACCTAAAAAGATCAGTTGGACAGCGTGAAGGGTGCGCTTGTGGTGATGCAGGGCAAGACGCAACGACGCGGAATAGCCCGCTATTCCAAGGAGTTGCAACGCCGCCATGCGCCGCCACAACCATCGAAGCTATTTTCTTCAAAATCAGAAACCTGTTATTAGAAGGGAGTTGAAGCATAGGGAGAATAACCGCAACGGCCCTGTATCTCAAGGCTAAAAACTAGAGGCTGGATCTGCCTGAAATATCTGTCTATCCGGCCTCAATCGATTCCCCCTATACTCCACCCTCCTCTTCCACTGCCTTCCTACCCTTCCGGCTGAGTTTAGGCAATGGCAACCTATCCTTATGTTGCTGTACCTTTTAGAGAAGCGTGTATACCCGGAGCTATGCGAACCAGTCCAAATCCTATGCTGCCCGAATACGAGCAACAAATGAAAGATCTCTGGGAGGGGTAATGAAAAGCCCAACCGCAATCCTTGCAGTTGGGCTTATGAACATCAGCTTGGTTGACTAAGCTTTTCTTCCTTGGACTATCCTTAGTTGAAACTCCTTTGGTACATTCCTGATAACGACAACGTAATGATAACACAAATATTCACTAGGTAGACCGTGAGATATTCCTGTGAATGTGTAGGATTTTTCACCTCTCAGTATAAGAATTTTCTTACACTATCGGATTCTTCGTAGATTTGTGTGAAATACCTATCAATGCCACCCCAAAACCGCGTCTATTTTCCGGAATATTTTGATAGACAAATTCCAGCACCTGAGTGCTAAAAAGATTTTTTTAGGTTTAAGTGAATTTCAGTGACATCCTCGCCGCCCTAAAGAACGGCGAGGATGTCAATAGCTACAGCTTAACGAACACGCTCTCTGGACGGCGGCGCGACTTGGGTAGCCTGGCGTTGTAGTCCTCATGCATGTCGCGATAGCCGATAGCCAATGCCAGATCACAGCGGTATCCGCCCAATTCATCGGCAAACTCTTTTCCGACGAGATCGGCGTCAATACCTTCCATGGCAGTGGAATCAATCTTTAATCGCGCCAACGTATGCAATGCATTCCCCAGCGCAATATATAGCTGGGCACGTGTCCAGATTCCTGTGTTACCGCTTTCATCTGTATTCATCTCTGCGAATACAAAAGGAGCAAAAGCCTCTTCCCTTTTATCCGCTTGCGTACGCCCATCCTCGACGCTATTGTCTACAACCTCTGCATAATCCTCGCGCTGATAGCGCGAATTGTAGGTAAAGAGAATCACATGGGAACTGTCTGTAACCGCAGGCAGGTTAAACTGAAAATTTTCACCAAGGGCGTGCGCCATCCGCTCTTTTGCCTGATCACTCTCAAGCACAATGAACTTCCAGGGTTGGGAGTTAATGGAAGACGCCGAAAGGCGGAGGGCTTCCAGCAATACGTCCATATCTTCCTGCGAAACCTTCTTCGTTTTATCGTATCGCTTGGTGGTATAACGCCACGCCATGTCTTGAAGTATCGGGTGTGTCATTGGGACTCCTTTTCGTCTGTTTTCAGTGACAGGATAATTATGGAGTTAGCAGATCAGAATACAAGTACGCACTAAAATGTGTCATACTTACAAAATGTATACTAAAGGAATCTTCCCATGACAGAGAAAGACCGTGGCGCCTACTTTAAATGCTATGTGGAGGCTGCTATTGCGGCTATCGGTGGAAAATGGAAAGGGGTAATTCTTTATCACCTGGAAAGCACCAAACGCTTCAACGAACTGCACCGCGAGGTCTCAAATATCACTCAGCGGATGCTCACCAAACAGCTGCGCGAACTGGAACAGGACGGCATCGTACAACGCACCGTCTACGCCGAAGTACCTCCGCGCGTGGAATACAACCTGACAGAGTTTGGCAAAACACTGAAGCCCATCCTCAATGAACTGGAAAAATGGGGCAAAAAACACTTGGAACAGCTCGAGAAAAACCGCGCTAAGGCGTAGTCCACCACTCTATGCTTTTACCCTGTTAAGTCATCAGATGAAGATATTAATTTGACAAACTAAAAGCTGTTTATAATTCAATTCAAACTGAAAAAAGCTAATGCTTAAAATAATGTGGTTCAAGTCTATTCAAGAAATTGTGTTTTCTATCGTTAACAATAGCTGGTCATCTATATGACCTTTTGGTCAGAAGCAGACATACCATCTTTCTATTTTATGGAGAGAAATTTAAAATCGATTGAAATTTACACTATTTTCAGACAAACCAAAGCGAATGCAATAATAGAGTCAATCACCTCAGCGTAATTTGAACAATTACGCGTTTTTAGCCTTAGGAATTTAAGTTATCAACCATCCTGAACAATTATGTGACGTAGCTTCAAGTTTACGGGAAACTTGCTACGTAACATCCGCACCATAAAAAAATATCGATTGGAATGTGGAAGATAAATTTTATGGAGCATGATATGTTAAAAAAACTATTATCGTTTGCTGTACTCATGTCGTCTATTTCGAGTGTGTATGCACTGGAGGACGGCAGATACAATATCGTTTCCGCACTAAGCGGAATGTATCTGGATGTTGCAGGCAAAAGTACGACCGATGGCGCAAATATCGTTCAGTGGAGCAATACTGGCGGTACAAACCAACAGTTTGACATCAAATCGCTGGGTGATGGTACCTATTCGATTCGACCTGCACATAGCGGAAAATCCCTAGATGTATCCGGTTGGAACTCAAGCGATGGGGCAAAATTACAGCAATGGACCTACAATGGCACTGACAACCAGCAATGGCATATTGATGATGCTGGTAATGACAAATATTCCATAACCTCCGCTTTCAGCAATAAGGCCGTCGATGTCTGGGAGATGAACAAGGCTGTCGGCGCCGATATCAAAATGTCTTCATTTTGGGGGGGAGAGAATCAGCTTTGGTCATTTGTACCTGTCGGTTCATCTCCGAATCCGGCACCAGAGCCAGATCCCAATCCGAACCCAAATCCAGCACCGAATCCAACCCCAAACCCAGCACCGAATCCAAACCAGAATGCATCTATGGGGTGCGGTAAGAATCCAGATCTTTCGTCCGGGCGCCGTAGTATAACTGTTGATGGAGCGCATAGAGAGTATATCATTGACCTTCCAGAAAACTACGACAGTAACAAACCCTATCGCCTGATCTTCGCTTGGCACTGGCTGGGTGGCAATGCTGATGCTGTAGCAGGTGGCGGATACTACGGATTGAGAGACCAAGCGCGTGGTGAGGCGATTTTAATCGCACCAGACAAATATAATGTGAACGGTCAGGACGATAACGGTTGGCCCAATACGAACGGTCGTGATATGCAGTTTCTCCGCGCTATGCTTGATGAGATCAAAGGCTCATTATGCGTTGACAATAACCGTGTATTTTCAACTGGCTGGAGTTATGGTGGCATGATGTCGCTTGCTGTTGGACGCGAGATGGCAGGTACCATTCGCGCAGTTGCACCAATGTCAGGCGCACTCTTTACGCCATTCAATGATAGTGGCAAACCCACTGCCGCCTGGATTGCCCACGGAATGTACGATGACGTCGTCGACTTCAACTCGGTCGGCATAGAAGCGAGGGACTATTACGTCAAAGCTAACCATTGCTCAGATAATACGGTCCCACTCGATACTGCTCCCTGGTGTGTGGAGTATCAAGGCTGTGACGCAGGCGCACCCGTGGTCTGGTGCGCTCACATTGGAGGGCACGTAGTGCCTGACAATGCAGGGGAGGAGATCTGGAAATTCTTCAATCGATTTTAGCATGGCTTGCACACCGCTAATGTAAGTACAACTACTCAATGTCTGGCAGGGTGGGACTGTGCCCTATCCTGTCAGACGCGGATTATCTGCCGCCGAACCATACCAGATCTGGACGTTGAAATAACGATCCCTCAGAGGATAGCCTGCAGCCCCAAAAGTGCGTCCCTACATGCTAGGGTGGTGCTTCATACAAATTGACGATGATAGCGTGACGCTAAGCGGTTAGCCGCTAGGCGCGTGCCGCCGGGAATGGCTTCTCCCTTTCCAAGGCGCGCAACAACGCGGATGACCGCTTA
>JARRQF010000352.1:0-4892 GCA_037382065.1 Candidatus Thiodiazotropha sp.
TTAATTTCTCTTGAAGCTACACCCTACTATCATTGCGTCTCACGATGCGTCAGGCGTGCCTTTCTATGTGGTAGAGATAAATTTACCGGTAAAAGCTTTGAACATAGACGTGAATGGATTCAAAAGAGACTGATTGAGCTTGCCGGCATCTTCGCTATCGACCTCGTCGGCTATGCTGTCATGTCAAATCACGTCCACACACTATTATATATCGATAAGAAAACAGCTGAGAGTTGGGAGCCACAACAGGTCGTTAAGCGTTGGCACCAGTTATTTAGCGGTTCATTGCTCTCTCATAGATTTATTGATGGAGAGCCGTTATCACCTGCTGAATATGAAGTGGTGAATGAACTCATTACACGTTGGCGTGCTCAACTGATGGATATCAGTTGGTTTATGCGCTGCCTCAATGAACCCATCGCACGGCAGGCCAATAAGGAAGATAATTGTACTGGTCGCTTTTGGGAGGGTCGTTACAAATCCCAAGCGCTATTAGACGAGAAAGCAATAATGACCTGTCTTGCGTATATTGATCTCAATCCCATTCGAGCAAAAATGGCAGAGACGCCTGAAAAGTTGGAATTCACTTCAATATCAGACCGAGTGGCTGAGCTAAAACGCGGTATTAGCCCTGATGATAATGACCATACCGGACAGCCCTCTCATCTATACCCTTTTGTTGGTAATCTTCGAGATGAAATGCCCAAGGGCTTACCATATCATTTGACCGATTACATGAAACTGCTTGACTAGACGGGTAGGGCGATCTTAGAAAATAAGCGAGGCTTCATTTCTAGTGAGCAACCTCCGATGCTGGAACAATTGCAGATCGACCCAAAAAACTGGCTCTATATGACACAGGACTTCGAGAGTCACTTCAAAGGACTGGTCGGTGCTGTTGATGCCCTGAAAGCGGTCTGCAAGCAGTATTTTGGTTATCGCAGAACCCCCAATCTATCCTCCTGTGAGCAGTTATTGATCTAGCGTCAAACATTAAACGCGATGGCTGAGGGATGATGGTGTCTTTCAACTGACAATTCATGCTTAAAATTATTATTTCTGGCTAATTTCTCTACTTTTACAATAAAAAAATGGATTGTGTCATCGGCAGGGTAGAGTATTGCCATCTTAACGATCTTTATTTTATGTATGAGCTATTTTGAGTGGGTGTCTTGGCTAAATAACGTTATATTCCGCACAGAGCAATAACCAATATGGCTACGAATTCATGTTGCCTGTTGGCATTATTCTGCCTAGGATCTTCAGCTTCTCTGAATAATTCAAAATACTTTATTGTTTCATGCCCTTTTGATATTTTTTTGTTTTTTGTAGCGCAATTGCCCTGCCCCATACCATGATTCATAACGTGGTAAAAAGCATTTCCATATTCTATTTTCAGAGATCACAACATTGATGAACCATACGCATTTTATTACTATAAGCACAGACTTGCCCCATTTTATTTTTCCTTTATCACTCATTTTCTAAGAGAGTCAGAAATTTCAATTAGGGTCGAGTTCAAACGAATTGCAGATTCAACAGCACCTTCCCTTGTTAAGTGATGACCGTCAGATGACATAAGCAAGCCATCGCTAGTAAATATTTTACACGAGAAACTATTCCCGCCGCACAATGGGTTTAACAGGGGATAAAATAAATCATAGCCACCTAAAATTTTATTAAGCATCTCCGAATCCAACTCAGCTGAATCCGTTGCTTTTTGTGTAAATTCACCCCTCTTTTCATACGGTATAGCTAATAGCTTGTATGGCGCAATTTCCCCAAAATTTTTGATGCCGAAAACTCTTATCGGTTTAGCATACCTTTCATTCAAGTTTTTTATAGATTGCGGCAAGTACTCCATTACCCATTTTTGCCACGATGAAGCTAACCATATCTCATCAGATTCGCTTAATATTTTCTGGAAATCACCACCTTCATACCTTCCTAACACCTTGCATCGCTCCAAGCGATTAAGAGGTATATATTGCTCTATAGCTTCGTAACTGCTGAGATATAAATTTCCACACTCAGAGTTAACTTGGCGAGTAGAGAATTCAACATCCGAAAAAAGATTAGACTCAATAATCACGTTCAACAAATCTTTCGCGTAACTATCGCCAACAATCACAATACGATATTTATCATTGTTATTAAACTCTCTAAATTGAATTGCATCGAATGCTCTCTGATTATAGCCTTTGTAGTTTGAAAGCTGCGTTAACAGAGCTCTATCCTCTGAAGAAAATCTACTCGGAAATCCATTGCTTGAAATAACAACAATGCCTGCAGAAATTAAAAACAAACCACCAACCAATGAGAATAAAAGAATTTTTCTAGCCGATATTAAGGACTTATTTCTAAAAGGCGCTTCAATATATCGATAAGTTAAATATGAAAGTAATAGCGTCATACCTAAAAGCACTAAAACATTGCCCTTAAAAACTGACAAATGTCTAGCTAGAGCAAAAATCGGATGGTGCCAAAGGTACAAAGAAAAGCTAATCAATCCTACAAACACAAACAGCTTAAAAGAAAATAATTTCTTTATTAAAAGCGAGCTGGAAGCCGCTACTATAAAAAGAAAAGTTCCTATTACCGGAAACAGTGCATTTATTCCTGGAAAAGGGGTTTGTTCATCAAAATACACATAAGAGTATGCGATAAGCAACAATCCTAGTGTGGAGATAAAATCAGCTGTAGATTTTTTAAAAACGATTAATCCATTAACCAAAATCAAGGAAGCTAATGCACCAGTCAATAACTCCCAAGCACGTGTAACTGGAAAATAAAATGCGGTATCAAAGTGCAACTTAGTAACATAGTAAGAACTTGCAATTGAAATAAAAAATGCTAGCGCAAACATTCCATAAAAGATGCTTTTGTATTTTCTAATAAGCAACAAGAATATTGGGAAAATAATATAAAACTGCTCTTCAACAGCTAAACTCCAGAGATGGATGAGAGGTTTCATCTCAGTAGCACCTCCAAAGTAGCCCCTCTCACTCCAAAAGTAAAAGTTTGCTGAAAATATGGGAGCTGAAATCAAACTTTTTGCAAATGAAACTAAATATTCTGGATAAAGAATAACTAATGAAACTACAGCTGATGATGCTGCCACTAAATATAGTGCTGGAAGTATTCGACGTGCACGCCTTTCATAGAAGCTAAGAATGCTAAATCGATTATTTTCTATATCTTCAATAAGGATTGTTGTAATCAGATAGCCGCTAATTACAAAGAATACGTCAACGCCAACAAAGCCTCCACTAAACAATTCAAATCCAGCGTGAAATAGTATTACAGGGACAACAGCAAGCGTTCGCAAGCCATCAATTTCAGGGCGATATTTCAAGTTAACAATCCTTTTAAGTAGAAATATGGAAGTGACGGTTTACTTTTCTTTAGGTTTCCTGCCTTCAGCAAGCGAGCCTTTAATCTAAAAAGATCAGTTGGACAGCGAGAAGGGTGCGTTTGTGGCGGTGCAGGGCAAGACGCAACGACGCGGAATAGCCCGCTATTCACGTTGTAGCGTGATTCACTCAGTAGTGTGACCATAATTATCGAAGCTATTTTCGTCAAAATCAGAAACCTGTTATTAGAATGGAGCGGTCAACTGATTTTTTTAGGTTTAAGCATCCCAGCAGTAAAATACTCATGTCTTCCCTTAGGTACAAATTTATGATGCGCCAGGCCTTCCTAATGAAGTTAGGCTAAGTGTCTGCTATCTCATTGCATTGACGTCCATCTGTCTTGCCTCACGCAATAAATAGTATTGACGATGTAGATTATATTGTTGGACGAAGCCGCTTCGCGGAGAAAAGAAGATCGATCCATCATAATTTCCTGAAAGGTCCTAAAATGTAACCTCACCCCCTCAAGAAGAGGGGGAATTCAACCACGAATCATGAGGTTACACACCCATGACATCACCTAACGAAAGAAAATTCAAGTGCAATTACAAAAAGTACCTGCAGCATCTCAAGCTCAAAGGCCTTCAGCCTAAAACCATTGAGGCTTATGCCCGTGCCATCCGACGCATCGGTGATTATTTTAAGCACGACATTGATGACTTGTCCAAACAGCAGCTGACCGATTATTTTTCTGATCTGCTCTCGACCCACTCTTGGAGCGCGGTCAAGCTCGATCTCTACGGGCTCAAGTTCTACTACACCCATGTGCTCGGTAACCCCTGGATCAATGTCGATCTGATCAAGCCACCCAAGGCCCAGCGCTTGCCCGATATCGTTACCGTCGAGGAGGCTGGCCGAATCTTCCAGTCCACCAAAAAGCTCAGCTATCGTGTTTTCTACTTTACCATCTACAGCCTGGGCCTGCGCCTCGGCGAGGGGCTCCGACTTCAAGTCGGTGATGTCGATGCGGTGCGCAAACGGGTGCATATCCGCGATTCCAAGGGCAATAAGGACCGCCTGGTGCCTCTGCCCGATGCCACACGCGATGTACTGCGCCGCTTCTGGTCGGTGCACCGTAACCGTGTGCTGCTGTTTCCCAACCGCCATGCCGGCCTCAAGGGCGCGGGCAGTGCCACCACGCCGCTGGACCGTGGCAGCGTGTAGATTACGCTGCGCAAGGTGACTGAGGCCTGCGGAATAAAAAAAGATCACCCCTCACAGCCTGCGCCATAGCTACGCCACGCACCTGATCGAGTCCGGCCTTGATCTGCTTGAGGTCAAGAAGATTCTCGGCCACCGCAGTATTTTGACCACCGCCAAGTACACCCACCTCACCTCCCATACCGCCAAGAGCGCCAATAAGCAAGCGCTTGCCGGCCGACTACTTCCTGCTCACCTTCACCCTGCCGGCGCAGCTCCGATCACTGGCCTGGACTCATCAGCGGGTGATCTATGACCTGATGACCCGTTGCGCCTGGG
>JARRQF010000353.1:0-7912 GCA_037382065.1 Candidatus Thiodiazotropha sp.
TCTGTGGCCGGTTTGTAGCCCACCACTCGATGGGCTTTACGTTCTTTGCCATCTGGGCCATAGAAGATGATTGCTGGTGGGCCGGGTAGGCCGAAATGGTCCTTTAGCAGTGCTTGGTCAATGTCATCACTAGCCGTTACATCTGCTTGTAGCAATAGGGTGCCAGAGAGGGCGTCAAGCACCTCTGGTGCACGAAAGGTATACTTCTCTAGCTCTTTACAGGAGGGGCACCAGTCTGCGTAGAAATCGAGCATCACAGACTGTCCCTTGGCAGAGGCTGTGGCCACTTCTTGTTGCAGGTCCTCGATACTTTTTATGCGTTTAAACATGAGCTCCTGATGCACCGATGCCGCTCTTTCTCCTCCCATGAATGCAATACCCCGCAGGGGTTGCACGGTGTCTTTGCCACCTGCCGCAACGCCAACCAGCATGAGTGTTCCATACACAAGGAGGACAAAACCAAGGCCTTTCCAAAGTTTTTGCCAGCCGCTGGCTTCAATTTGCAGGTTGCGTAGGGCCCCCATGTAGATCGCCGAAACAATCAGCAATACGCCCCATAACAGCAGCGCGATTTCAACCGGGATAATCCGTTCAAGCATGATGATGGCAACGCCCAGCAAGGCGACACCAAATACAGCTTTTACCGTATCCATCCAGCTGCCTGCGCGTGGCAGTAGCTTTCCGGCAGAGGTGCCTATTGCGATGAGAGGTGCACCCATACCCATGCTCAAAGCGAACAGGGCCAGTCCACCAAGTTTGGCGTCTCCTGTCTGGCCTATATAGATCAATGCACCAGCCAGAGGAGGGGCAACACAGGGGCCAACAATTAATGCAGAGAGGAACCCCATGATCGCAACACCAATGAGGGAGCCTCCCTGTTGCTGATTACTGACTTCAGTTAGCTTGCTCTGAAAGCTGCTGGGAAGCTGCACATCATAAAAGCCGAACATGGAGAGGGCTAGTAACACAAAGACCAGAGCAAAGGAGGAGAGAATCCAGGGATTCTGGAAATAGACCTGTAGGTTTTCTCCGAACAGACCGGCCACGACTCCGGCAGCGGTATAGGTGATTGCCATGGCAAGGACATAGATCAGGGAGAGGATAAAAGCCTTCTGGGTGGTGATCTGATCTCCTTGACCAGCAATGATCCCGGAGAGAATAGGGATCATGGGAAAGATGCAGGGCGTGAATGAAAGTCCTAGCCCCAACAAGAAGAACGCGCCAATAATAACCAGCGTGTGGCCCTCCTTGAGGGTGTTGGTTATTGCATCTGTTTCTGAGACAGGGGCTTGCGTCTCCAGTGAAACAGGGGAGGTATTTGATTCTCCAGCTTCTGCTGCAGTGATGCCAGGCAAGTTGAGGGTGAACTCATTGCTGATCGGCGGATAACAGACGCCCATTTCGGCACATCCCTGAAAATTTGCCTTCAGAGTGATCTCCTGGGGCTCCAAAGTATTGCGTACCAAAGGCACGAGCAAGCTGATTTCATGATGGTATATAGCAACATCGCCTATCGAGCCATCAGCTTGGATAGCGTCCTTTTTGATTTCAGGCTTGGGTAACTCGATTTGTCCCAAGGCGATATCCTTACCCTGTGATAGAGAGAGCTGGATCTTGTCCTGATAGAGATAGGTTCCATCAGCAATCGACCAGTAGAGGCGAAGGTGTGTGCCATCCTCAACCTTCGCGGTGAGCTTGTAAGCCTCTTCCGGGTCAAGTAGTTCATCTTCATCTGTGTTGTTGTTAAATAAGCCAGATTTGTCGCTGGTGAGAGGCTGCAGAGAGTCGGTCGTTTTTTGGGGCAGAGGCTTTTCTGTCATCGGCGGTAATGCCAGTCGAACCTCCTGGATATGAGGAGGAAAACAGATACCCTGATCGGCACAACCCTGTGAACGAGCTTTTAAAAGCAGAGTATCCTGTGCACCAGGCATCTGCTTGATCGGAATCTTGGCGGTTACCTTATCTCGGTAAATGGCGACTTCACCAAAGAACTCATCCTGCTTTATTTTGGCTTTGGAGAGTGTGGCTTGTCCCAGTTCGATGCCGATGGTATCTGTGTCGAAAAAGATTTTATCGCGGTACATATAGTAGCCATCCGCGATCAGCCATTCGATTTTCAGTGTGTCAGGGGTTAGCATTTGACCGGAAATCTGGAATGCCTGGTCAGGCATTAGCAGCTTTTCCTCATTCCACTCAGCCTGGCATAGATTTGTTAAACCTGTCAGTAGCAGGAGCAGGATGATCAGATTGGTTTGTTTGTACATCTCTCTACCCATTTTATAAAGTCATCCAGCCCATGCTCTACAGGGACTGCAATGATTTCCGGAAGTTCATAGGGATGTTCCGCCCGGAGTGCCGACTCACATTTCTGGTAGCGCTGTTTTGTGGTTTTAATGAGCAGCTGGACTTCGTCAGACTGTTCGATCTTTCCCTGCCACTCGTAGATAGATCTGGTTGAGGCGGAGATATTGACACAGGCAGCAAGTCCTTGCGCCACCAGCATTTCACCAAGACGTTCAGCGGTCCTCTGGTCAGGTACTGTGCAGAAAATTAAAAGGAGTGGCGTCGACATCCACGAAAAATACACTATATGTGTCTGGCAGGCAAAGATTTACCAGATTGAAATCGCCCCCCTTTTGTGTGGTAAGCTCTTTGTATGAATCCCATTATTATTTTCCTATTATTGTTTGTCGGAACGCCTCTGGTTGAGCTCTATTTCCTGATTAAGGTGGGTTCTCAGGTCGGAGCTTTCTTCACTCTATTTCTCACCATATTCACAGCTTTGCTGGGTGGCTGGATGGTCCGTGTTCAAGGGTTTGCCACCTTTAGCCGAGTTAGGGGTGCCATGGATCGCGGTGAGATACCTGCTTTCGATATGATGGAAGGTGCTGTGTTGCTGGTTTGTGGTTTTCTGCTGCTATTACCCGGATTTATCACCGATATTGTAGGTTTTATATTCCTTATCCCATGGGTTCGGCGTTGGTTACTGACAGTCAGTTTAGTGAATAGGGGGGTGATGCGGCCGGTGGCAACGGCTCAGCAGAACACCTCCGAAGCGAGTGGTCCAAGGGTCATTGAGGGGGAATTTCAGCGTGAAGAGGATAACAATTGAGGCTTGCCACGCCATCCAACTGATTTTTTAGGGTCATATTGGCACGCCGACGATCAGGGATAGATGGCAGGGACAAAGGTTTGATCTGAAATTGGTGGGCGAACATAACCAGTATACACCGTGCGATGTGGCAGCTCGATCGGTTCCGGGGTTAAATCCTCGTAAGGGATCAGGCTCAATAGATGGGCGATGCAGTTTAGCCGTGCATGTTTCTTGATATCGGAGTCGACAACATACCAAGGTGCCTGTTTGATGTCAGTATGGGCGAACATCTCGTCCTTGGCTTTCGAATATTCCAGCCAGCGTGAACGTGATTCCAGATCCATCGGGCTAAGTTTCCAGCGCTTATGGGGCTCTTCCATGCGGCTTTGAAAGCGACGTTCCTGCTCTTCATCCGAGACAGAGAACCAGTATTTGATCATAATGATGCCAGAGCGCACCAGCATACGCTCAAATTCTGGGCATGAGCGCAGGAATTCCTGATACTCGTCATCACTGCAGAAACCCATAACCTTCTCCACACCAGCTCGGTTGTACCAGCTGCGGTCAAATAGTACGATCTCACCTTCAGCAGGGAGATGGGGCACGTAGCGCTGAAAATACCACTGGGTCTTTTCGCGTTCGGTCGGCGCAGGGAGGGCGACTACCCGACAGATTCTGGGGTTAAGGTGTTGGGTAATGCGCTTGATGACGCCACCCTTGCCTGCCGCATCTCGCCCCTCAAAGATAACAACAGCCTTAAGCCCCTTGTGCTTGACCCACTCTTGCAGCTTAACCAGTTCAAGTTGTAGCTTGAATAGCTCTTTCTCATAGGTTTTTGAATCAATTTTTTTGGGTTTATATGCCTATTTTTCAAATCTATATATCTGCTTTTATATAAGGTGTTGCGGGCCGGGCTAATATCCATTAGTTCAAGGTCAAAATTGAGGGCCTCTCCGGCAAGTGGGTGGTTGCCGTCAATGGTGGCGGTTGTGTCGGTAAGGTCTGTTACAATGACAATAAATTGATCGCCGTTTGGGCTTTGTGCCTGGAGATGCATGCCGACCTGGAGTTCCAGGTCGGCAGGAAAGTTCTCTTTTGGAACCACTTCGACAAGAGCCTCATTGTGCTCGCCATAGGCTTCTTCAGTAGGGATATGGATGGCTTTCTTATCACCTACCTGCATGCCAGTGACACCAGTTTCAAAGCCGGGTATTACCGCCTCTTCGCCCAGTGTGAATTCGATGGGTTCCCGGTCGCTGGATGAATCGAACTGGGTTCCATTGTCCAGTGTGCCGGTGTAGTGGATGCGCACGGTATCACCCTGCTTGGCTTGCCTCATAGTGGCCCTCTTTTGATTGGATTTTGAACCTAAAAATCGCTGTGAATAGCACACTTCATACGGTTCAACTTATCTTTTTTTGTGGAATACGTTGATCAAGTATAGTGCCCTAAACTGCTTGATGTTTTCAGATGCCAACAAATGACCCATGTTGCCTCGAAGGCGGTCTTCTTGGGGTGCAAGACGCTCTTTGGTCAATGGCTTCTTGTCTCACTGAAATCGTCGAATAGGTTAGGGCGCTACAGTAACAATACCATATAGAATGGAAGGTGTTTGAGCTTGGTAGGATGTTTTATCCATAAAAATCTTGCTGGCTGGCCTTGACTCTCGATTATTTGCCCCTATTATTAGCACTCAGTCGAGGCGAGTGCTAATAACCCTGCCTTCGAATAAAACATAAACATCAGATGTAAGTAAAACACTAATATAGTTAGGAGAACTGTCGATGAATATTCGTCCGCTGCACGATCGTGTAATCGTTCGTCGTATGGAAGAAGAACGCACCAGCCCTGGTGGTATCGTGCTTCCTGATGCTGCTACTGAAAAGCCCATTCAAGGTGAAGTGCTGGCTGTTGGTAACGGTAAAGTAAACGAGAGCGGTGAGGTCCGTCCTCTGGATGTCAAGGTGGGAGATAAGATTTTATTTGGCAAATACTCCGGCACCGAAGTGAAAGTGGGTGGCGAGGAAGTTCTTGTCATGCGCGAAGAAGACATCATGGGCGTGATCGAGGGTTAATCCATCCAGTGCGATGGCCCGACACAGGCAAAGCCTGATGACGAATCTCAACATTTTCCCAAGGAATTAAGATATGAGTGCAAAAGAAGTACAATTTGGTGATGACGCCCGTCAGCGTATGATGCGAGGCGTAAATATTCTAGCTAATGCGGTAAAAGTTACCCTGGGCCCAAAGGGGCGTAATGTCGTCTTAGAGAAGAGCTTTGGTGCACCGACTGTGACCAAAGATGGTGTATCCGTTGCGAAAGAGATCGAACTCTCCGATAAGTTTGAAAACATGGGTGCACAGATGGTTAAAGAGGTCTCTTCCCAGACTTCTGATGTGGCTGGTGACGGCACCACGACTGCTACCGTACTGGCTCAGGCCATGGTTCGCGAAGGTCTGAAAGCTGTAGCTGCTGGCATGAATCCAATGGATCTTAAGCGTGGTATCGACAAGGCTGTACTGGCTGCTGTGGAAGAGCTGAAATCGATCTCCCGCCCTTGCTCCGATGACAAAGAGATTGCCCAGGTTGGCACCATCTCCGCCAACTCCGATGGCAATATCGGTGACATTATTGCCGAAGCGATGCAGAAGGTTGGCAAAGAGGGCGTGATCACAGTTGAAGAGGGATCTGCCCTGCAGAATGAACTGGATGTGGTTGAAGGTATGCAGTTTGACCGGGGATACCTGTCACCCTATTTCGTTACCAATCAGCAAAGCCAATCTGCTGAATTGGAAGACCCCTACATTTTATTGTATGACAAAAAGATCTCTAACATCCGCGACCTCCTTCCTGTATTGGAAGGCGTAGCCAAGGCAAGTAAGCCAATGTTAATCATTGCCGAGGATGTGGAAGGTGAGGCGTTGGCTACTCTGGTGGTTAATAACCTGCGTGGTATCGTTAAGGTTACTGCAGTTAAGGCCCCAGGTTTTGGTGATCGTCGCAAAGCCATGTTGCAGGATATCGCTATCCTTACTGGTGGTACTGTCATTTCAGAAGAGGTCGGCCTTTCACTTGAGAAAGCGACTTTGGATGATTTGGGTAGTGCGAAAAAAGTGACGATTTCCAAAGAAGAGACCACCATCATCGATGGTTCGGGCGTCGAAGGTGATATCAAAGCACGTGTCGACCAGATTCGTGCGCAGATCGAAGAGACCTCCTCCGATTACGATCGTGAAAAACTGCAAGAGCGTGTTGCCAAGCTGGCCGGTGGTGTGGCAGTGATTAAAGTCGGTGCAGCCACCGAAGTTGAAATGAAAGAGAAGAAGGCGCGTGTGGAAGACGCCCTTCACGCGACTCGAGCCGCAGTTGAAGAGGGTGTGGTTCCGGGTGGTGGCGTTGCCTTGGTGCGCTCTTTGAAGGCTCTCAATGCGCTGACCGGCGATAATCACGATCAGGATGTTGGTATTGCGATCGCTCGCCGCTCAATGGAAGAGCCACTGCGCCAGATTGTTGCTAATGCCGGTGGTGAGCCTTCTGTCGTGCTTGATAAGGTGCGTAATGGTGAAGGTAACTTCGGTTTCAATGCCAGCAATGATGCCTATGGCGATATGATGGAGATGGGTATTCTGGATCCAACCAAGGTAACCCGTTATGCACTGCAGAACGCCTCTTCTGTGGCTGGGCTGATGATCACCACCGAATGCATGGTGGCTGAGGAGCCTAAGGAAGAAGCTGCTCCTGGTATGGGCGATATGGGTGGCATGGGCGGTATGGGCGGTATGGGCGGCATGGGCGGCATGATGTAAACGTCCCGACTTAAACCCATAAAGTCTCAAGAAGGCCCGCAAGTTCAGTATTTGCGGGCCTTTTTCATTTCTATTTATTTCAGACGACTTTTGCGAATATTCGCGGCATGCTTTTACAACACCCTCCAAGGGGTGAGGGGATGCGGGGTTCGAACCCGGGCTTCGATGGGAGCGCTATGAATTCAATCCAAACAACCAGATCTTGCAGAAAGGGGGCGAGGAATGAAAGAATGATACGTCAGAGTGGATTAGGCAACTATCTCTATCATTTCAAAGTCCGCTTTGGTCGCGCCGCACTCAGGACACTCCCAGTCAGCAGGAATATCCTCCCAACGAGTGCCAGCAACAATGCCTTCGTCAGGTATACCCTCAGCCTCATCATAGATAAATCCGCAAATAAGACATTGGTATCTTTTCATAGCTAATCCCATTCTTATACCTGAATCACATGAGTGGTTTTATAGAAGATAGCTTGAGTAGTGACGTGATGCCACCCTGTAAAGAGTGGGGATTGATCTGTATTGTATCTGCTTAAACCTAAAAAAATCAGTTGACCGCTCCCTTCTAATAACAGGTTTCTGATTTTGAAGAAAATAGCTTCGATGGTTATGGTCACCTACTGGGTGAATCACGCTACAACGTGAATAGCACGCTTGTGTATAAAAAGTGAAAATATTTTTAGGTTGTGAGAATTTGTTGAATGACCTAATATTAATAGACTTAACTAGTGATCTCTCTTTTTAGGTATTGAAAGTATAATTAATAAAATAATGAAAACGCCACATTCTTTCATTATTTAAACATTTACTAGCATTAGTGTTCAAGCATAAATAATAGGTAATAAATTTGTTTTTAGAGTGGATAATCAAGAAAGCCTCTGACCATGGTAGATCAGAGCTTAAAAGAATTGATTACTTAGATGGATGGCGTGGAGTAGCTATATTACTCGTTTTAATGGATCATTTTTTTCATATTTCTTGGGCAAGTCTTGGTAGAATGGGCGTAGATGTT
>JARRQF010000354.1:0-8198 GCA_037382065.1 Candidatus Thiodiazotropha sp.
AAGAACGCTTAGAAGAAACAATCGAAAAACTCAATCAACAGCTGGATACGACTCGTACCGAAGCAAAACAGCAGCTAAATGAAGTGCAGCAACAGGCGCAGGCTGATTACAAACAGCTTGAGGAGAAGATGAACCTGGCTATGGATCAGGCTCTGGAGCTAGAGAAGCAACGAGCTAAAGCTGAGCAGACACGCTTTGAATCTGAAAAAGATGCACTCAATCAGCAGTTAGAAGCGACTCGTATCGAAGCTGACCAACAGCTGCATGATGCGCAGCAGCAGGCACAGATTGGATCCCAGATGCTGCAAGGTCGAATGAATCAAGCTCTAGAGACAGAGAAGCAAAATTCCAGGCAGGCACAGAAACGCTTGAATGCAGCAGTAGAGGCGCTCAATAAACAGCTTAAAGAAGCACATACTGAGACGGCTCGCCAGCTTAAAGAGGAGCGACAGAAGACGCAGGCTGATTCCGTTAAACTACAAGAGCAGATGAATCAAGCCATTGAGGCCGAGAAAAAAAGTGCTCAAAAAGAACTAAAGCAGTTAAAGGGAGAAATCAAAAGACTTAATGAACAGATGGATAATGAAAAGCAGCAGATGGAGGCTGAATACCAACTAGAAACACAACAGTTAAAGCAGTCTTTAGAGACCGAGAAACAGCATGCCAAAGATGAGCAAATACGTCTTGAGGAGACGATTGATAAACTCAACGAACAGTTAAAAGCAATCCGTGCAGAAGCATGTAAACAGAGGGAAAAGAGGATTAATCAGGAGACTCTTCTGCAAAAGGAATACAGTACAATCAAAGGTCTTAATAAGTTATTGCAAACAACCAAATCAGCACTAGCCATCAATAGGAAACAAACAGCTGAAGCACAGAAATCACTTTCCGAACTTCAACAGAATTTCGAATCCAATGAATTGGCAAAGGCAGAAGCCACGAAGTCAAAAGATGCATTGCTAGCAGCCAAGCTAGAATTTGATGCTCTTAAAAATAAACTGGAGGAAGAAAATTTCAACCTACGATCACAGCTTGACCACCAGCAGCAGAGCATTGAAGAATTTTCAAGTGAAAATGGTCGATTACAGAAGTTACTGAGTGACAGTAAGGCCAAGGAAAAAATAGAGAATCCAGGCAGCAATTTATCAGTTAGCGAACAGATGTCTCTACTTGAAACCAAGGCGCAACTTGAAGATCAACTTTCCAAACTTGAAATCAAGCTCTCTGAGCTTACTGCCACTGCTAATGAAGAGCGACAAGAGAAGGACTCTTTGCTCCAACAACTTAAAATAGCCAAGGCACAGACCAAAGACTCAGATGAAATAGAGCGAATAAAAGATGAGAACACTGCTCTGAAACGCAAGGTTGAAGGGCTTCGCGAGGTACAAATAGAGATGGAACGACAGTTAAGTAAAGGTGCGGGTACGGATAGTGAGACTAAAAAACTACATGCCTCCCTTGTTGCGGCAGAGGCAAAACTAAAAACTGCAGAGAAATTTATTCATGAGAACCAAGCGCTAATACGTGAAAACCAGATTCATGAGAGCGCAATTAACATCTTAGACGAGGAGTTGGATGCGCTAACCAAAGAGAGAGAGTCACTACTCAAAGCGCAGAATAAACTAAATACAGAATTAGATAAAAACCAACAATATACCTCTAAACTGGTCGATGAAAATGACCGACTTCAAATTGAATTACGCAATTGCCAGGATAAGCTACAAGAGATTAACTGATCTTTTTACTCACCTTCGCAAAGCTCGTCTACCAGAGGGTATCTATCAACGATTAGAGGCAAAGCTGCGTAGAAAATTAGAAAACCATTTCGACAAATATCGCATCCTTGCAGTCCCTAACCTTTTGAAATCTAAAACCGAGATAGACGCCTACACGAAAATATGGCATGGTATTTGCTAACGAATACAAGCCATATAGACATCTAATTAGTAAAAACAGATTAAAAACATGTCAAAGGAATTAACTTCACAAAGACATAGCGCTCCATCACTTTACTCGCTATTATGCGCTGTTTAGCTCTTTTACCTTGGAACGGTATACTATAGTATGAATCATGCACTCAACAATAAGTGATTGGTAGTAATATGATCACGTGGATTAAATTACCAGACATTACTGACTGCCAGAGTCATTCTGCGGCATGGCAAGCGGGCATATCTTTAGAATCGAACTTATATGCCATGTATCACTCTCTCGATTGGCTGTTATGTCTCGATAACCCAGCACATGACAGAATAAGTATCGCAGAGCATTGTAATGGCGACACAACAACGTACGCCGCTTTCAGAAAGCGTACGATGCCATTAGTATATCAATTCTCACGCCACTTGAAATTTGCACCCAAGCTATCGGTATTAGACCTGCTTGGCTGTGACTTGGTTGGCAATATGAGCTATGCCAGCTTAAAGAGCATCACAAATTCGGTATGGGATAACTTTCCGAACATCGATGCAATCTATATAAAATCAGTTAACGTTGATTCCTCTATCTGGCGCGAGTTTTCCGAGCATAACTGGAAAATTGACAAAGCTCAGATCTATATGCCCAATACCGAACGCTTGTTTCACTATGTCAAATTGGCCAAGACACACCAAGAATATATTAAGGGATTCAAATCAAAGCAACGAATTTCATTCAAAAGAAAGCTTAAAAAAGTCAACGAGGCCTTTCCAGGAACAGTCGAACTACATCGAATCGATTCCCTAGACGATCTCGACTACCTGACAGAAAGCGCGAAAAAAATCGTACAAAACTCCTGGAAAATGAATCATCTTACACAACCCATTCCAGAAAGCATCAAGGATATAAGCTTTCTTCGCAGAGTAACCGAAAATGGCTTTCTGCGTTCCCACGTTTTAAGTCTTGATGGTAAACCCTGCGCTTTTACAGTCGGCTACCTATACAATGGCATTTATCACTGCGCCGACACGGCCTATGATATCAATTATGCCAAGCACTCTCCTGGTACAGTCCTTCTGTATAAAGCAATTGAGGACATTATTAACTCGGATCAGGCAGACATCATTCATTTTGGTATAACCGATGCGCAATATAAACGCGAATTGAGTAACTGTCATTCCACTGATGCAAGCTTGATGATTATGCGCCCCACTTTAACCAATAAACTTCGTGTTCTCTTGCACCGCAGTTATCGAGACACCAAGGCGTGGTTAAAATCACGACAAGATCAACGTCGCTAGTGTGGTGCTTCATACAAATTGACGATGATAGCGTGACGCTAAGCGGTTAGCCGCTAGGCGCGTGCCGCCGGGAATGGCTTCTCCCTTTCCAAGGCGCGCAACAACGCGGATGGCAGGCTTCTATCATCGTCAATTTGTATGAAGCACCACACTAGTATTTTAATGCCTAATATCAAGAGCGTTGTTGATGGCTAGCTCATAGCGAGCAATATGAGGGCTTGCCTCTACCAGAATAAAGGCAAGGCTGAGATATATAGTCAAGCAGCCCTACTGGCAGCGGCGCAAAAACTGGAGTAATACTTCAACCTAAAAAGATCAGTTGGACAGCGTGAAGAGTGCGCTTGTGGTGGTGCAGGGCAAGACGCAACGACGCGGAATAGCCCGCTATTCCAAGGAGTTGCAACCCCGCCATGTGCCGCCACAAGGGTGCTATTCACGCTGTAGCGTGATTCACCCAGTAGGTAACCATAACCATCGAAGCTATTTTCTTTAAAATCAGAAACCTGTTATTAGAATGGAGCGGTCAACTGATTTTTTTAGGTTCAAGTTTGGCTAGTTTGGAAAAAAAGCTGTAGATACCGCTAGACCCCATGCGTCTTGCACTAGAGAGTTCGCCTGCCCGGGTGGCGAAAAGGATCTTTTCATCAGGCGACACGAGGACGGCCACAGGAATAGCTCTCTTAGCAATATTGCCGTAACGAGTAGAGATATCCATATTCTTATTGAAATTGCCAACATCGACTTTAACCACGATAAAGTTTTTTGATACGAGGTCTGCTATCTGCTTCTCCTTCATTGCCTGATCCAGTACCCGGCAATCAGGGCACCAGTTAGCACCAAAGACAATGAATACTGGCTTTTGTGATACCTTGGCTGTAGTAAAAGCAGACTCTAAGGCAAGGTTCGCATCGGCGGATTCGTCATAAGCCTTGGGGAGCTTGGACTGTTCCCATTGCTCAAAAAGCAGCCATGTACACTTTAGTTTAAAGATTACAAGGTTGAGAAGCAGAGGATGCTTTCAAAGATAGAACTTATTTGCAAAAGCGCTTAACTTGACGACATAAGAGTATTCATCTCACCCTAGAGGTGAAAACCTTTTTCGGAGCATAGCCGTCACTGCGTTGTAGCGGTATGCCGTACCGATGGCTAATACCCTGGACAACCCAGCTTATTTAACAAGCTCCGTCCTTTAGGGCGGGATAGTTGACTGACACATCTCTTTATTGAGCCGGTATAGAATACTTATTCTTCCTATACTCCTCAAGATTTAGCATGAGAAAAGAGTTTGACCTTCGCAAATCCTGAAGTGGATCCCAGAGAACAGGAACAACAAACAGCATCAAAGAACTTCTCATTCAATTACCCTTTAAGCTGGTTATCGTCAATCCCATCAGTGGCCAACTCGCTCTCTTTCACACCCAACATGCTTAAAATCTGTTTCTGGGCTGATGCCAAAACATGGCGCCTCTCATCGTCGCGAGAGAGATTTTTTGCCACAGCAACCGCACCAACCAAAGAGGCTAAAATAGCTCGGGATTTTTCCGAGATCATCTCCCGGTCACATTCTAAAGGAAGTTGTTTGAGCTTGATCAGGGCTGTAATTCGGGTTTCAATCATCTTTTTAAGCGTGTCGTATGACTCTTCGAACAGGCGCTTGATACTGGAATTGCTATTTCCGATCTCATTAAACAGAATGGTCTCCAAACCAGGCTTATTATTCTTTTCGAGCTCACTCAGGTTCCAGTAGTTGGTAACCAATGAGGTCAGATGCTTCATTGACAAGGGCGCCTTGACCAGACGTGCAGCACGACTACTTTTGAGTACCTCCATGAAAGAAGCCTGATATAGGGCTTCTTTTGACTCAAAATGGGCATAGAAGGCGCCATGGGTCATTTTAGACTTCTTCATAATCTGCCCAATCGATACCTTATCGAAGCCATAGCGAGAAAATAGATCGGTCGCAGTACTCAGAATCAGATCTTTCGATTTTGCTTTACGATCTTTAGGACAAGTCATGCAGGTCCACTCCTCTCATCAAAAACCATATTATCTTGATAATATCGTGATGGGTGTTAATTTCAATGGGTTTGAATAGTAATCATCGGAGATCCAATGAATTCACCAATCGTTATTACAGGTATGGGCGTCATCAGCCCTCTGGGTAATGGCGTCACACCAGTCTGGCAACGTTTAACCGCAGGCCAGTCAGGGATCGGGTTAATCGATCGTTTCGATATGACAAATGAGCCGATCAAAATTGCCGGCCTCGTTCCGGAAAAACAACAAGACCTGGAGGCGGGCTTCGATATTGATCAGATTATAGAACCCAAAGACAGGAAAAAGCTCGATTTATTCACAATTTACGCTTTAGCCACTGCCCGAGAGGCACTCACGCAGGCTAACTGGTTTCCGCAGAATGAGCAAGACCAGCAGGCCTCTGCAACTATCGTGGCCACAGGGATCGGCGGATTTTCAACCATTATCCATGCCCAAAAAACCCTAGAGACGCGTGGTTATAAACGCATCTCGCCATTTACTGCTCCAGCCTTTCTGGCCAACATGGCATCTGGCAACCTATCGATCGAATATGGCTTCAAGGGCCCATTAGGTTGCCCAGTCACAGCCTGTGCCGCCGGTTTACAGGCGATTGGTGATGGCATGAGATTGATTCGTACGGGTGAAGCTGAGGTGGCTTTGGTAGGTGGCACTGAAGCCTGTGTCAACCCTCTTTCCTTGGCCAGTTTCAATGCCTTGAAAGCTCTGAGCTGCAATAGTGAGGAGCCAGAAAAGGCCTCACGCCCGTTTGATCGCGAGCGTAACGGCTTTGTCATGGGCGAAGGGTCTGGTCTGATGGTCATTGAGACTTTAGAACATGCACAAAAGCGTGGCGCCACCCCCCTAGCTATCATCAGTGGCTATGGCACCAGTTCCGATGCCTACCATATTACTGCGGGCTGCAAAGATGGTTCGGGCGCTGCCGCGTCTATCAGAGCAGCGCTCAAAATGGCTAATCTGAACCCCGAAGCGATTGATTATGTCAATGCTCATGCGACATCGACACCAGTTGGCGATGCTGCAGAGATTGCCTCTCTGCGTAGTGTCTTCGGTGAGTATCTGCCGCAGATCCCGATCTCTTCAACCAAGTCGGCAACCGGCCACCTTCTGGGGGCAGCTGGTGGTATTGAATCTATCTTCTCAGCCATGGCTGTTATTGACAATCTATTGCCGCCAACAATCAATATGGAGAATCCCGATGAATCGATGCAAGACCTCGATTTTGTACCGAACCAATCACGCTCGCACCCTATAAACCATGTGCTTTGCAATGGGTTTGGTTTTGGTGGGGTCAATGCATCGCTGATCATCAGTAAGCTCGATACCCAATCCAAATAGATTATTTTGAGGGGAGAAACCTTCCAGGGCGTTTTGGGTGGAGCAAAACGCCACCCTACACCTAATCTCAATCAGTAGAGTGGCGCCCTCCCCACCAATCACAGACAAGCCATCAGCTCTCTAACAATCTAGGTATCAACTCCACCAGATTACAGGGTCGAGTTCGATAATCGAGCTGGGCCGATATCAGCTTTTCCCAACCATCTGTACATGCCCCAGTTGAGCCAGGCAGACAGAAAATAAAGGTGCCATTGGCAACACCCGCCAAGGTTCGTGACTGCATGGTCGATGTTCCAATAGTTTCAAAAGAGAGCACTCGAAACATTTCACCAAATCCGTCAATCACCTTATCCAGCAATGGCTGAACCGCTTCTGGGGTTCCGTCTCGCCCAGTGAGTCCTGTGCCTCCAGTGGTGATCACAACCTGAATACCTGGATCGGCGATCCATCCTGAAATGACAGCCCGGATTGCGTAACGATCATCTGTAACAATTTGCTTATCGGCCAGCTGATGACCAGCTTTTTCAAGCATATTTTTGAGTTTGTGACCTGACTTGTCGTCTGCTTCTGTCCTAGTATCCGAGACCGTCATGACACTGATGTTAAGGGGGATAAACTTTCGCTCAGCTGGCATCACTTTTGCTCCTTTCATGATCCTAAAAAATCAGTCAACTGCTTCATCACATTTACTCCAAAAATTTCACCACGAAGGGCGCGCTTGTGGTGGCGCAGGGCAAGAGTTGCTCCTGCTCACTGTCCAACCGATCTTTTTGGAATGATGAATCTGGTGAGGGTTATTATTGCGGTCTTTTTTGATGAATCTCATCAAACAGCTTTTCCAGCCCGGAATGCGTACCTTTCAAACCATCGATCACGCGCTTCGCCCAATCAAAATAGGCCTGCACTCTCGACAGCTCCCAACCGACCGGAGGACTACGTTTGATATCCCGAAGATTGGATATTTTATCCGCCAGTTTAACCAGTTTAGCCTTGTCCGACAGCTCAGGAGCATGACTGACCTGCATCGCTTTACGTTCAAGTTTAGATAGCGATTTATCGTCGCTTACTTCCATCACAAGACTCGCAATTACCAGGCCAAATTCGTTTTCAAGCTCCTCAAAGGTAGTTTCAGTGTCTTCAATGGTATCGTGCAACAAAGCCGTTAACAGGGTTTCTGTGTCGCTGATGCCAGCCTCATTAACCAGGATATCCATTAAATTAATGGGGTGATTGACATAGGGTGTTGCTTCGATATCTTTACGACGTTGATCACGGTGTTTTCGCGCAGAGAAAGCGAGTGCTTTAACGATCAGTGGTAAGGAGTTTTCATACATGGGACAACCTTATTAATTCTGCTTATTTGCAATACTGCCGTTTAAGAACGACCTCTTTTATTCTAATTCTAACCGAAAATCGCTACAATCTTCGAACAGAGATGCCGTTTTACTCGCAAACAGTACCACTAAAGCCCTAGTGTGGTGCTTCATACAAATTGACGATGATAGCGTGACGCTAAGCGGTTAGCCGCTAGGCGCGTGCCGCCGGGAATGGCTTCTCCCTTTCCAAGGCGCGCAACAACGCGGATGA
>JARRQF010000355.1:0-7703 GCA_037382065.1 Candidatus Thiodiazotropha sp.
GAAGCAACTCACGCCAATGACGCGCCAGATTCGTCTCCAATTCGCCTTGCGGCGGCTCATAGGTCCGCTCCCCATAGGCTTCCTCCTCCGGAGCCGGCAGACTTCTCCGGTCCAACTTCCCGTTCGGTGTCAACGGCAGCTCGCTCAGTCGCACGTAGGCCGATGGCACCATGTAGGCAGGTAAGCAATGCACCGCTGTGGAGCGCAACGTCTCAACTTCCAACCCTTCGTCCCCCAGGTAGTAGGCCACCAACCTTGGGCCCGCTTCCCCATCCTCCCTGGCAGCCACAACCGCCTCATCAACCCCTTCCACCTTTGCCAGCACCGCTTCAACCACACCCAGTTCGATACGAAAGCCCCGAATCTTGACCTGCTGGTCGTTACGCCCCAAAAACTCGATGCTGCCATCCTCACGCCAACGTCCAAGGTCGCCCGTCTTGTAGATCCGGCACTTAGTATGACCTTGGAACGGATCGGGCAGAAAACGCTCAGAGGTCAGCCCCGGGCGATTCAGATAACCCCGCACCACACCATCGCCACCAATATAGATCTCCCCCTCACCCCCAACAGGCACAGGCTGGCACTCCCGGTCGAGAATGTAGATCCGCGCATTGGCAACAGGCCGGCCGATCGGTACAGGATCAGAGCTATCCGGCCCACACAATTGAGATGTTGCAAACAAGGTTATTTCGGTCGGTCCGTAAGCATTGATCAACCCAACATGTTTCGCCCAGCTTCTTGCCGTACGTACAGCCAGGACCTCACCACCCGAAATGACCGTCTTAACACAGGACGGAAGATATTCTGGTTTGCACAAAACCATAGCCGACGGCGGCAAGATGATATGGGTAACACGCAGTTGGCTCAAAGTGTCAAGCAACGCATCACCGGGAACCAATGCTTCGCGTTCGGCTAAACAGAGGCAACCTCCGTTACACAGCGCCATAACAAGTTCTCCCACACTGGCATCAAAACTCAGCGAGGCGAATTGCAAAATACGATCACCGGGCTGAACACCAAAAACTGCTGCTTTGGTGATCAAGCCGTTTAAATTCCTGTGTTCGACCATCACCCCTTTCGGCCGGCCAGTAGAGCCGGAAGTGTAGATAACATAAGCTAAGTGTCTTGGTCTAAGACCAACTCGCTCAGGCGACAAATTGTCAGCGGGAAGACCTTCCCAAAGCGCAGCAGCCGATTGAACATTGACACAGTATCCAGTCAAAGAAACATCGCGCAGCGCCCTCTCGCCTACCGAGTCCATAAGCAGGATTAACGGCTTGCTATCCTCAAGCATGTAGGCCAAACGTTCCTGAGGATAACTGGGATCCAACGGCATATAGCCCCCACCTGCCTTCAGGGTCGCTAGCAACGACACCACCATCGAAGCGCAACGCCCCATACAGATCGCCACCAGAGAGTCCGGCACCACACCTTGCTTCCGCAGGTAGTGCGCGAGACGGTTCGCCTGCTGGTTCAATACCTCATAGCTGAATTCAGTATCACCCTCTACAAGCGCAATAGTCTGCGGCCTATCCTTCGCATATTGCTCAAACAGGGTGTGAAAAAAACGCTCTTTAGGATAGTCGACAGCCGTCGCATTCCAACCATAGAGAACCTGCTGACGCTCCTCGTTCCTCAGCCAGGACAAGTGACCGACAGGACAACCGCCTCCCTCTTTCAAGACCGCGCTTATCAGCAGATCAATGCGTTGGCACATATCCTCGACCAATGGCCGCTCCAGCAGATCGGGATCATAGTTAAACTCCATCACGACATCGCCGTCCAGATGATAATCCTGCAAATGCATGGCTAGCGTTGTCTGTTCAAAACGGTGACGGATAGCGCGAACATTAATTTTTGTTTCGCCCAGATTAAGATTGACGGGGAACTCCTCAAAGGAAAAAATGACATCGAATAGCTGGCGCCGGCCAGACTGGGCTAGTCGTAAAAGACGATTGATATCGGCAATAGGAAAACGCTGATGGCGATAGCAGCGGCGCATCTCACCAGCAACGCGATTCATCAGTTGATCAAATGACATCTGCACATCAACCGAGACACCGAGAGGAATGACAGATGCAAACACCCCGATAGCACGCTTGCGGTGCGCACCGCTCCGATTATGCACCGGCATACCAATCACAACCTCATCAAGTCGAGAGACACGGGCAAAATAGAGCACTAGAATAGCCGTCATTGCATGGGTTATGGTGCACCCAAACTTATGCGAAAGTGCTTTAAGCTCTCGATAGCGGATGCGCTTGATGGTCAGCAATACCTTACTATCCGAATTGGTGAAAACGTGGTTACTTTTGTCGCTTGGCGAAAACAGAAGCGAAGGCATTATCGCAAACCGGGATTGCCAATAACCGGCATCTTGTTCATAACGCGAAGATGAGAGATATTTTTGATCGTCTCTTAAAAATTTCAAATAAGAAACGCCGGAATATTGGTCGTGTGATTCGTTCTTCAGATACTGATTATATCGGTCGGCAATCGCCTGACAAATCAGAGATACACTCGTGCCATCAACAATAATATGGTGATAGCAATTCACCATGTAGACGAGCGTTTCGCTCTCTCTAACTAGTTGCGCATTCCAAAGCAAACCATCTTCTAATTTGAACGGTGCATTGAACAATGACAAGATATGATCCCTGGCATGACCACGCGCATCGGCACCAGCGGAAAAGTCGACGCATTCCAATTCAACATTCACGTTCGACTTCACATACTGTCTAACTGTGTTGCCTTCACTTCTAATTACTATACGCAGAGCATCATTGGCATTAACGACATCACTGAATGCCGCATTCAGAACATTTTTATCAAAAGGGCCCTCGATTTTCAGAATCGCACCGAGGTTATAACAAGGCGATTGGTGACTCAACATCTGGTCCATCCAAATCACCTGCTGTACAGACGTTAAAGCATAATCTTCACTCACTTCTCTTTACCTCACACATCTTCCCCGAATATCCAGAAAACGCCATTCACGCCGACAGCTTATGAAGCGCGTTCTTTGATCTGGACATTAACATCGAATATGGCAGTAACTGTGGCAATACGTCGCCCTACCTCAGAGACAATCCTCTGAAGAACGATAGAGACGCTCTGCGACGTACTAAGCGCGCAGTTACAACATTGGGAGTAGTAGCTGGCTAAACCGGTTAAACCGATTTATCGAAGTAATATATTATTAGAAGCAATAATGATTGAATGAATTCCGTTAGCATGGTCGTTTCCTTGTCTACTGTTTTTCACTTTCTATCCGCCATCATCTCTTGTCACTACCTGATTTTAGTTTTGTTATCAATCTTTAACATAGGACAAGATATTCTGACGCATAAAAATGGTGTTTTATATTTTCTTCAATGCACACCCTACAGCTTTGGTGTACAAGTGATATCTCTGCCTCTCAAACGAATATTTTATTGCATCTCCTCTGTATCGAAATAATCCCGAATAGAATATCACTAGTGTTGTCATTTTACTTCACACTTCAAGATATATATTTCCTCACTGCTGCCCTACTAACCAAATTCATTATTAAGAGCACTAATTAAACACTCAATGTAAGCAAGCAATTATTTTCGCCAAACAAACACTGATTATTAAAATCGGCGCTGGGTTGTCTGGCCATCCGCAGCCAATCTACCCAATTAGTACGGAAAGGCTTGTATAACTTCCTAGTCATACAACTACTTTTCCACCAACCTAGAGACCGCTTCATGCCCTAAGTCATGAAACCGAAGATTGGTGATCCCGGCGCTCGGCAGAGCCTCAAACAAAACCTTATTAGTCCTGTAGAGACGCCTCTTGCCATCACGCCACGGCTCCCCATAGAAGATCAGCTCTACACCCTTTGGCCTAACAGAATGACTGATGGTTTAACGAAGTACCCAAACAGCCCGCTTTGATAGCGGTACGGTCCTGGCGCTGCCATTTTTGGTTTCATTGCAAGCGCCCAAGAATCGACATCTATTCATCACCCGCATGTCTGACCCTGGATACCTCCAAGGTATAGCAAATCCGCCACACAAGCACACTACCCGACCAACACTGTATGAGCCGTTTCGTGCGACGGGCCATTCTCTGTTATACAGACCCTTTCCCCCACAAAAAGCTATGACCAACGACGTCAGTGGATACTAGATAGACTCAAAGAACTTACTGGCCGTTCTCGATTGACTGCTGTGGCTATACCCTGATATCGAATCATTATCACCTTGTCTTGGTTGTGGATCGCGATGCCGCAAAAACCTGGACCCTGGATGAGGTGATCGAGCGCTGGCAAAAACTGTTTAAGGGTTTGGCTCTGGTGGATCGCTACCGATCCGGTCAGTACCTCTCCCCCGTCGAATGGGATGCATTGGGTAAGCTGGTGTCAAAGTGGCGGGAGCGGCTCTCGGACATCAGTTGGTTCATGCGCCGTCTCAACGAATCCGTGGCGCGCCAGGCCAACCAGGAAAACCGGTGATCCGGCCCATTCTGGGTGGAGCGGTTCAAATCTCAGACCCTGCTGGACGAGAAGGCGCTGGCTGACCTATGTGGATTGAACCCGGTAGGCGTAAAAATGGCTCCAATACCGGAAACCTCGAAGTACACCCCAATCGCAGAACGCATCGCTGCGGCAAAAGCAGGCGGAGTAGGGAATCAAACTCAAAAGGATGTAGACCAACCCGCGCATCTGCTGTCGTTCGTAGGGAACCCCCGGAAAGAGATGCCCAAGGGTCTGCCCTTCAAGCTGGCGGATTATCTCGAACTGGTTGACTGGACCGGTCGTATCCTTCGAGAGGACAAACGGGGCTCCATAGCTCAAGATATCCCCCCGATTCTGGAGCGCCTGCAAATTGATCCACAGCACCGGTCCTATCTGACGAAGAGTTTTGAGAGTCGATTCAAAGGGCTGGTCGGTACGGCCAGCGCTCTCAAGCGTGCTTATTAACAATATTGGGTATCGAAGAAGTCCCGGGTGATCAGCCTGTCAGCAGTTGTTTGCATAGTCTAAGTCACTCAACCCCCAAACCATGGAGACGGATCTGCGCTTGCGGAGAACTCCTTTCTCCTGGTTTCCATAATAGCTGCTAAACACCCATGCATCTCGATTGATAAGAGAAAAAGTGGATTGAAGCACCACAAAGAAGCCCTTCATTTTTAATCGATTCGCAAAGATTCTACAGATTTTGGTGTGGTTACATAAACATCTGATATCTCATGACCCACTATACCTAAAAAATCTAATCTATACTGTCCAGTCAACAAGCCTTTCTGATCAGTAATACCATCACTCTCTTTACCTGTTACATTTGGGATTGTTGAATTCATTATAGAAGTATCCCATCTTGACAATAGATTGCTAACAACAACATTCCCTTCAACTTCATAATTTTCTGCACCCTTGAACCTAATCCAAGATGAACCATTAACAAAGGTATTTCTGTATATGTAAGAATTATAGTGCTTCCCGTTATAAGCAGTATTGTGCGCCCACATCATACCTACCGTCCCTTGATTATTTTGGGGGAGCCTTACTCTGTTCCAGCAAATTTCTTGATCATGGGGAGTCCCCATGCCGGTGGGTGTATTATATCCAAAACCCATTTGTTCGCCGTCAACATTATCAAAAGCTTCATTGGCTCTGGTAGTAGCAAAAGAAACCGTTTGTTTTCCAAAAAAACCGGCGTTAGAGTCACTATTTCTAACTGTGTTTTCTTCAACCAACCAGTACGACAGACCATAAGCTTCTACATACGAACCGTTGTACCCTCGATTATGTATCTCAGTCAGAGTGTTATGCTTATATAAGAAGTAATTTTTATGTGTGCCGGTATCTGAAACAAATACTGTTGAAGTATTATCTGTCCCAACTTGACCTGGAAGCAAATTATGAAATTGATTCCGCCACCAAGTAGATCTTGAAACATCACTCGTAGCCCAGAAGAAGTGCGCATTAGCTACGTCCTGTCTTCCATTAACCCATTTTATATCTGCGATAAATATATCCTTAACATTGGCGCCACCTCTAGTAAATATTTTTGCCGTTGAACAATCCAGAATCGCCAACTCACCAGGATAACCGATAATTGATGGCGATTTTACACCTGTATTTATTTCAACATTACCATTATATACTGGATCGCCTACCACTGAATAATTCCCTCCTCTGAACACAATTATCTTGTTAGCGTAAGTATTGTCACTGGCGTCTCCTTTATACCAATCAGCCCAAGATCCAAGAGGTTGATCTATTGTGCCGATTTTTGCTCCATTAGAATCATCATCTATAAAAATGAACTGATTAGCATCGATAGTAACATTCCAAGTGGCAGTAATAGTGTTAAGCTCTTGATCGGTAATTTTAATAGTAAAAGATTCTTCCCCAGTGCTAGTAGTAGGCAGCCAGGAAACAACACCATAATTTTCATCTCCATAAAGCTGTCCTATAACTGCTCCAGCTGGCCCTGAAATTATTTCATATTTAAAAGGCCACGCACCACCTTGGACACCTATAGGGACCTCATAAGGCATATCAGGATGAGCCCAGCGATGTCGAGAATGACTTTGTGTTTCATTATCTAGCCTAGGGTAAACAAGCACCATCGGCATTTTTGCTGGTACATAATTTTCACTTGGTAAAGGAAAACTTATCGCATTAGCAGAAAAACTATGTAAAAGTAATATTAGGGATATGAAGTAATACTTTATACTCATGGTGGATTACCTTAATAAAGAATTGTAAATGATATATTCAATCAAAAAATAGAATAACGAGAATAATCGCTATCCCCCATATATATCGAGGCGGAATACCTGAGCCTGGATGTTTATAAATTAGTCATCAATCTATTCAACCCCCGGATTTCTTGCTGAATCCGCCCTCTTACACTGCCTTCCTGATCTTCCGGGTTAGTTCCTTCCTTAGAGTGGGTGTACGGATAGATTAGGTAGATTGTTCTAGTTCCATGATCTATTAGATGCAACGCAGAAATAATCGTCGCGACGAAGGAGCGTCCAGCGCCGCAGGCGCGTAATTGATATTAGTTGTTAAGCACGTTTCGCCACTCCAACAGATTTGGATATCGAAGAAGCCACGGAATGACAGCCTGTCAACGGTTGTTAATCTAGTCTAAATCACTCAACACCAAAGCGTAAGACAGAAAAACACGGACACCCATATAATGTGACGTAGATCGTAGCCCACGCTCCTCAATAATCAAGCCGATACCATCCGATAAGTCCGCCTGGCCACCTCCTGGCCGCGACACCAGACTCTTCCTTGTGACTGGGCAAATGCCTTAATCCTATCCAGAGCACCCAAAACAGAAAAATAATTGCGGTTGTAGTACTTGATACTCGTTAACCATGTTTCCGACTCGACACCGAGTCGTCGCATGATCGGTAGCAGTTCGTTTGGGATTGATCCCTTTCTGTCATCGCGGTTCGCACGGCCTGTCCAGTCCACTAATTCGAGGTAGTCTTGCAAGCTGAAATCGATACCGGAATCGGCATGGGTATTACTGGATCCCACAAAGGGTCTCAGGCGGGTCTCGCTGATATATTGTTTTTTGGCGGCGGTAGACTTAGCCTGCCAGGCTCGGATTCGCTCTTGAATGGAGGTAAACTCCGAATCCTCGGGAGTATCGGCTATCCCCGCCCGGACGGGGTTGAGATCTACATAACTCATGCAGGTCAGCAATGCC
>JARRQF010000356.1:0-5835 GCA_037382065.1 Candidatus Thiodiazotropha sp.
AAAGGGTAATGACGACAACTACGATTGAAATATTCTAGCCATAGGATCTCCTTGCTCAAGCAGGCTACGATCCAGTTCCTATTGTCACATGTTAATTACAAAAGCTATAACAGCAGAGAATACCAGCATGTGCATAACAGTTGCTTGGCATGGTACAAACAGTAACAGCACCTGAGGTTGTTCTTGAAATATTGACCCTGACCTCTGTGAAATACGCCTATAAATGACAAAGAAGTACGATCTTATCGGGTCAATGTAATTGAAGAGAACTGTCCCTAGTATTGCTAAAATTTGCACCTCAAGCAGCATTAAAAATATATCCAGACCCACAGCATCTAGGAAAATCGCAAATTGTACTGTCTCTGGATTCAGAAAGAGCAACACAACAAACACTGACAACGCATATCTAAAAAGTTTATTTTTCCATTTCATTGTTATCTCCTGTCTCGCCCCAACTACTGCAGGGGTAACCCAATTATCTGAGAGGCAGCCAAAATCAATGTGTATTATTAACGCTCTGAAAGGCTATAGGCCCAGCAGAGATCAAAGTCGACATTAACCTGAAGTGGACGCCCTAATGGACTGTCAATTCCGTTAGGGGTGAAGTACCGAAATTCATGAAATTTTCTATATCAGTATTGAAGGCAATACCCTTTGTCTGCGGGGTCATTGGATGATCAGTCGTTGCCACGAATAATGCAATCATCGACTTTCCACCATCCGCGGATAACTGAAGTGGGCCGCCTTCGAACCCTTTCTCCCAGAATTTATATTTCTTGACAGGCTCAAAGCCAAGATGGTCTGCATACCATTGCGCGGCTACTTTTCGATCGAGCACACGGATATGGGCGTGGTCAAGACGTCCCATCCGGAATTTATTATGACCAGTATTAGCGTTCATTACCTAGTCCAATTTCCTGCGATAGCCCCGCCTCTTCATCCGCATCGCTTGACCACGTTCGCCCAAATACTACAGATATTGCCTCATTCTTAAAAAAAGATGGACTGAGTTCCTTGAAACGCGCCGTAATTCTGTCAGTTTTCCCTGACCCAAGCAGTTTGCTAAGGGTTTCAACCCCCTTCACGCAGTCATTCATTTTTTGTCCCTCAGATGATTTATAAGATGCCATGAAGTGTTCAATCTTTATTACCTACTCTAGAGAGAAAATCAGCTCCATGAATACTGCCCTGACTGTATATACACTTTAAGAAAAGTATCATCAGATGACTGCCTGGATAGGACTTACACCTCATCAGCATGCCAGTGACGAGAACACGCGCATGCTGGAGATCAGTAAACAAGGGGGGGCAAACTTCGAGGAAGATGTTTATCCATGGTGCGATAACCGTATTGAATTGGCGCGGACCTAAGACGGATAAACTCAGTCTCTAGCCCAAGGCGCTGACAAATCGCGCGCATCCCTGCGAGGTAATTATCGCACGGTTTACTCCTGCCAGAGCCTGATCTGGGACAGCGGTCGTCTAGACCTTGCGGGTGCAGAGGCGGTGGGGATTCTTCAATCTCATGAGGGTTCGGTACATCAAGCGTACACCATTCAGAGCAAACCGGAAATCAACCCTCCTCCGTGGTAACATGCACGCGAAACGCCTTTGAAGGTTCGACTGCGGCGACGATATCCAGAATCGAGCGATAGAGGCTGTCCTCACCTCCCAGGCTCAGCGCATAAGCCTGACCTCTGGCCGCATAGCCATCCCTATAGTGGTCATCGTAGAAGGCCTTTGTAATCGCCTGCTGCAAAGCATTCGGATCTTCAGGTGGGACGATAATGGCTTCGTCTTCGAGTATACCGTCTACTGCCGGACACTCCGAAATCACGACGCACTTTTTCAGCGCCATGCAAGCGATATAGACACCAATACCGGATGCGGAAATATTGCCCTTTTTGATCGGCAACGCAACCAGTTTCGATCCGGCGATGTACTCAAGAAATGAATCGCTGCCGTCATGGCGCACAAGCTTCACGTTACTTGGGATACTTGATTCATCAAGACACGACCCATGATACCCAATTGTTGAGTTGTCCATTGTCACGATAAGAAAGGGGATATCCACCTTTTTAGCTACTTCGATCAAGGAATCGAAATCCCGTCTTGTATTCCCGCCACAGAACACATACCCACCGTCATGTATCCCATTATTATCTATGATTTCAAGAACCTTTTCGTAACGATTTATTTTGAAGGGTGTATATCTGAATTTATTCTTATTGATACGATAGTATTTTTGATATCCCCGCGTATCCTTGAAGTATTCTATAAATATGTGTACACCCTTGAAAGCCAGGGACTTGATACTCGCCTTAACTCGCTCCTTTACCCCGACAGGCACCGGCAAGACAGAATCCACCGACACCACCTTGCAGCGATTAAAAAACAGAAACACATGCAACAAGCCTTGAATAAGCACCGAAAACGGGTCACAGATTATTACAACATAATCACAATTGAACGATCTTTTAAAAACATCCCACTCCGATGCCAGCCTTGATTTCCCAGGTAAGGAGTAGCGGCTGTCAATTTCCAACGTTTCATTGCTAAACCGGGACAAACCCGGCGTGTTCGTGATAACACGCATATCAGCCATTCCTTATTTAAGTGCAACCGCCTTGGAGAATATCGCACAACAATCCAACATATCTTTGCCTTATATTAAGTACCATAAACAGCTCGTGTCTTGAAACAAATATTGTACGACGTTTATTTATTTGGCGGCATATCAGCAACCGCCAAACCGGGGGCGCTTTACCGGTACCTCCTCAATAAACCCTATCGTTGTATAAATCCGACCAATAAAGAATAAACTAGGAAGCCTTATCATATTACTTAATATAATGCAACAATTTGTTTTCGCCTCTGATTGGCGCTCATGGAGAGGCGCGAACACCCAAAAAATGACGTAGATCCTAGCCTATACTCGTCAATATTCAAACTGAGACCATCCGATAAGTCCGCCTACGCATTCAGCTGTGATTATTCCTAATTTTTGTGTTTATAGAAAGCCCTTGGGGAGCGCCTTCTGTTGTCATTATCCTTGCTCGCTGCCTGTTCCGTGGGCACCGGTTGTGCCAGTGTTTAGCGGATATGGGCATTGGTGATGGCGCTGCACTCAATCATTCAAACAGTGAGGTGGCGCTCTGAAAATGTATTGCATGACTTTTAGACGAAAATTCAATGACATGCCAAGGTTTCCTTGCATCTGCGCGACCGGATGAGTGACACGGAACGCCTACTATTCTCCACTCACTTTATTAACTCACCCCACTTGGCTTAAACTAATTATTACACAATTTCAACATGTTACCTTAATCTCCGGAGATTTATTTCTACTCGTCGATTCGCCGCCCGGGCACGTTCACTGCGTTTTGCGATCGTCGGACGAGATTCCCCGTAGTGTCGTGGCTGAATCAGCCCAGGCTTGACGCCTTTTGAAACGAGGTACCGGGTGACACTGGCCGCCCGCCGGGCCGAAGGTTTCATGTTGTGGCGGCGCCTTCCCTGGTCATCCGCATGCCCCGTTACCTTGATGGCTGTGATCTTTTCATCCGCCAGGAGAAAAACCGCAACCGGATCCAGGGCCTGACGGCGACTGTCGTCCCAGTCGAAGCAGTCGAAACTTCCAATCTGCCCCTTGGACAGGGAGGTAAGCAGCCAACCGGCCGGTTTACGACCCAGGGTCACCGGCCGGAGCCCAGCGTGGATCTCCCGATGCTGTTCCAGAAGGAGTGAGATCATGCCAAAGCCAAGGAAAGCACAAATCTCACTTGACACCACTCCCTACTATCACTGTATTTCACGATGTGTCAGACGAGCTTTTCTCTGCGGGGAAAATGCTTTCACAGGTAAATGAAATCGTACTCTACCTCAAGTGCTTGCCGGTGGGCCGGAAGAAACATTTCATCAAAAGCACTCTCCCACAGATCCTTCTGCTGCTCGGTCATCTTTGGGACATTATCTCGCCCCATAAAATCGAAGCCGATCTCCCGCCTTGATCTCAGCAATTTCATGCACCATGTAGGCCGCATCTGTGATGGTCCCTTCACCTTGCGCCAAACGGTTCCAGGCCTCGTAGTTCCGGTAGTCCATCACGATGCCGTGACTATCGAAATTATAGCGCTTGACCATTTCGATCATCTCTCGATCCACTTTGACCCCGACCGCCTGCAGGGACTTTTGCATTCGACCGATGTCGGCTCGGTCGAGCAGAGCTTGACGCATTTGTTCAATTTGAACGGTGGTGTAACCAGTATCCTTAAAAGAGTATTCGTCAACAGCACGGCGTCCACCCGTGTTTGCTGGCGGGAGGTTATCGATCATTTTACCGGCGAGATCAGTGCTCTCTCGAGAAAAAACACCGCCCCCCGTGAGGCTACACAGTGCGCCAAACCCACCACCCAAAGCTGTTGCAGCGCCACCGGACCCAACGACAACCGCTGTTGCCGCAGCCGTCTCAGCGACAGTACCCGCACCATCTGCAGCGCTGTCCTTGGCATCCTGATGGATCCCTACGTCGTCGTTTGCATATCCCAGCAGTTCGCCGGAGTCGTGCTCGTTCACCCTGATCCAACTGGCCATCTGACATCGCCTGCTGACAATAGCCGTTGGCCCGTTGCTGGTTTCTATCGAGCAGTGCACCCTTATCCGAGAGTGCGTCGATGACAAAATTACCCACAGCATTTTCACCACCACGTTCATACTCGTAGCGTTCGTTCATACAGGCTAGTGCTTCGTCGAGGGTTGTGGCGCGACCACGCAGTTTCATGTCGGTGTCGAAGAGAGAGTTCGCTGCGCAGATCTGAATCGTATTCGTTTGGCCGCTCTTACTTAATGCGGCCTTCTGATTTTAGGAAAGCCATGTAGTCGTTGGCCAAATCAGTCATGGTTCCGGGATTGTCACCAGTGATAGAACTTCTGAGCAATTAGCGCTTCTGAGATACTGAAACCGGCTTAACCCCACGAACCGTTCCGCCATCAAAGATAAACTCTTGCTCGATGTATTGGATCTGCAATAACAGGCGATGGTCATCACCAGCTATTTCAGTCTCGATGGTTAAGACCACGGCAGATTTTGCCTGATGACTGACGGAGTACAGCGCCAATTTTTCCCCTGTACTGTAGTTAGTGTTCTGATCCAGCACATTAAAGGTAGAAATATTTCCTGCTGTCATTTTATCAGAGAGCTTTTCCGAGAATGATTGGGTAACTCTGCGAACGAGATTATTAAATCCCCTGACTTTAGACTCCGCAGATAGAGCGCCTCCACCCTCTCCCTGGCCCAAGGGGTTTTACGCAAAAAAGTCAGGCAGGATTTAATACTGGGTTGATGGGTGAAACATTTTATCTTGATGGTTTGTCCTAACTCATCCCAACCTAGGTGATTCACCAGGTGATTGAGAATCGCCTCCAATGTCACCCCATGCAGGGGATTATTAGCTTGTGCATTTATCACTTTTCGCGCCCGTTCGCCCATGGGTTGTTATTGAGTATGGCTTTTGAGGTGTTTTCATTCGATTTTTCTTCGTGAGTTTCAGCCTTTTTCACACGAATGGCATTGCCACCGATCTCTTTCCCATTTAATCCTTTGATAGCCGCCTTCGCCTCACCTACACGTGGCATTTCAGCAAAGCCGAATCCTTTGGATTTACCGGCCGCCTTATCCATCACGACTTTGCAGTACTGCACTGTTCCATAGTCACTGAGCAGCTCCAGTAGTTCACCTTCTGTCGTGTTACGGGATAAATTACGCAGTAAGATTTTCATATTGATGACTTATCCATCAGTTTAAAGTGGACGAAAATAGGATTGCCAGTCCGAGTG
>JARRQF010000357.1:0-3998 GCA_037382065.1 Candidatus Thiodiazotropha sp.
GGAGCGCCGCTCCCCTGGTCTGGCGAGAATCTTATGAAGTCGGATGCTGCCACCCTTTTAGCCCCACCGATGGTGCTAATTGGTGAAATGATCGGTCTCTGGTACCGGGAATACAGCACGATCCATTGCATCTCCGTTGTCAATGCAAACCCCTGGGAAACTTCGGAGGTCGAGGTCGCATGATTGTCTATCTACACGGTTTGAACAGCGCTGGCAGTTCGGCAAAAGCGGCCTGTCTGCGTGAGGCATTGCCTCACATCGAGATCGTCAGTCCTACCTATCCTGCGCAGACCGCGTCCCTTGAGGTGGAAGTGCTGGAGCAGGAACTCCGGGAGACATTCGCGCAACCGGATCGAAGCAATGAACCCCGGGTGCTGGTTGGCAGTTCCATGGGGGGATTCTACGGCGCCTGGCTGGCGGACCGTCTTGAAGTGCAACATCTGTTTATGATCAATCCGGCACTGGAGCCCTGGCAATTGCTCAAGCAGGTGGTTGGTTGGCAGTTCAATGAGGCGTTGCACACCAGTTACCATCTTTCAGATGAGATGGTAGAGGCGACCCGAGCGTATGCCACCGATCCGTCTAAACTGATCACTCCCACCACCTTGCTGCTGGACAAGGGGGACGAATTGATCGATTACCACACTTCGGTGGCCCTGTATGAGGGGCATGCCAGGATTCACTGTTTCGAGGGCGGTAGTCATGGTTTCGATCATATGGATGAGGCTTTAGAGATCATCGGGCAGGTCTATCGGTCATTGATTCGGACGGCATTTCCACTTCCTCAATTTGGCGATTAGAAATTCCACGCTACCGTTTTGATTACGAGGAACAAGACCGCTTGGTTGTATTTGAGCTGTTCAGAGCGGGCCTGATAGCGTTTGGCCAGCAGAATGCTCGGGCGCTCTTGCGGATATCCAGATTATTCTACCTGAACTGACAAGTACCTTAATTTAAGTGGTGAAGGTACTCTTCTTGTGTTTATTTAATACTCAAGTTTCGGAGTTGATATTTGAGCAAAATAAAAAAACTCCGTTATTCACCTACTCCGTCATTCCGGCGCATGCCGGAATCTAGGCTGAAATCATGGAATTTGGTATCGATAATGCCTCTGAGGTACTGAAACCATGACAGCAGAGCTTGTTGAGGGTAGGTGCCACATTCCCCTGGATTTCGGCATTCGCCGGAATGACGGAATCCTTATTCTAATAACGGGCTTCGGTTTTGATGAGGCATGCCTATCCTGTTTACAGGCTGTGGATGAACGTTGGACTCCGAAACTTGAGTTAATATCCGCGAATTTATTGACTGGCGTGCTCTAAAGATATCAGCCGCCAAGCCGTAATAGCAGATATCTGAACCGCCCGAAATAGAGACGGAATCTTAAACATATGTTGAGGGAATGACATGAAACGGATCCTAAGCGGAAATTATCAACTCCTTGTCATGATTTTCATATTACTGTTTAGTTGTGCGGTAGATTTGTGATCGGCTAATCATAATAGAAAACAGTGCTTATATGTTTAAGTTTCATCAAGATGATTAAGTATGCATGTGTTCGTCGGTGCTTTTGTTTTGGGGGTGAGGTGCCATGGAGTTGTTATAGAACACTCTTTACGTAATCAAAATACAGGATTATATAACGATGTGCCATACTGCAATTCAAAATATATATAAGTACTATAAGTCGTTGTCTAAAGATGACAATAACCAATGGTTCTCTTGGGTAGATAAAAGACTGAGGTTTACAATAACTAGAGCTAATAAGTTTTTTATAAGTGTCATGCTTGATCAGGGCCAGAGGGCAGATCGTGCATGGGATGGAGGAGATCATATGGTAGAAAACCATTTTAAGCACAAAAATGGTTTTTGGTATGGAATATCTGAGACTTCACTTGGTAAGGTAACTAAAATATGCAAGCGTGGATACTTGGGAAAATCGTATGCTTCAAACTACAACTATAACAAAATGCCTCTCTGGCTTAAATCGGCAGCTAATAGGATTCTTGCTGAGTATAATGGTGATCCAAGAAATATTTGGAAAATTCCTCAAGGAAATATTTCGCTAATATACGATAGGTTAAAGGAGTTTGATGGTATCGGAGACGCTCTTGCAAAAATGGGTCAATTCCTCCTGGTAAGGAGTTATGGTGTAGCAGGTGGTCAAGATAGTCAGCATTTGTTATCTATCAAACCCGATATTCTCGTTAGTCGCGTAATGTATAGAACGGGTATATCTCCATCATCGAAAGTGAAGGATGTAATTGCTAGTACAGATAAGTTATGCCTCAGTTCACCTGCAGATTTCGATGCTGCAGCATGGATGATTGGTAGAGATTATTGCAGAAAATCTTCACCAAAATGTGTGTGTTGTCCAATCTCAGAGGGATGTAGGCGTGTTGGTCTGACTTAAGATGTGCAACAAATAGCTTATAACCAGATACCCTCTCTAAGAGAAGTAGAAATACGGGTGTCTGGATGTATGTTACAAAGGGTACTATTTAACGTTTGAAAAACTGAAATCCATTCTTGATGAAGTTGGATACGATTCGCATCATTTCGAATAGGAAATAACCGAAAGAATGTTGATGGAAGACCGGGAAAACGTCATTAATTCGCTTCATCCAATCCATGATCTGGGTGTTCATCTATCCATCGACGATTTCGGTACAGGTGACTCTTCGCTTTCATATCTGAAACGCCTGCCGGTCGACCAGCTCAAAATCGACAAGGCCTTCGTGCAGGACATGCTGACCGATCCTGGTGACGCCATCATCGCCTGTTCGATCGTCACGCTGGGCCGGAAGGGGGGATATGAAATTCAGCAGCTCGAAGATGACATGCGTGGTGCCATCCGGTATGCGTGATCCTTCGGTTGAATCCTGCTTTTTTGATTAGGTGGGCTGAGATGGCCCGGAAGCTAGTATAGGACACTACACTAGTTACCATATCCGGCTCCCTAAGGAGCCGTTTATGTGATTAATCGTTATAACCCCTTTCGTTTGGCAACGCTGAGTAAGCCAATTAAACCAGTGCCGAATAACCATACAACTCCAGGTATAGGCACAGGGGAAAACACCATGTTATCCAAGTTGTAGTGCTGCTGATTAGAACCAGTTCCTCCTCGTAATTCGACCGAGGTAAAAGGAGTATCAGAAACAAATCCCCAAAATTCACCACCATAACTATTAGAAATATAGCCAACATAGTCACTGTCAACGTAAACTTGCAGGCTGTTTCCAGAGCCCCCAGGCCCACCTAAAGTCCAGTCTCCTCCGTATGCATTGATCTCAGGGGAAAAACTCCAAGTAGTCATGGGTTCAGTCGCACTATGATACGCAAGAACATCTTGATAGTTCTCCTGAGCCGGGTTGATATGGCCCGACGATGTTGAAACATAGCTTACGCCAGTATTATTCAATTGGCCGTCAGCAAAATCCTCGGTCAAAAACTGGCCGCCCAGGGAACTCTCCCAGTCTGTCTTATCCGTATAAATATATGTCGCTGCATTGACTGATAGGGTACAGGACATGAATAGAGTGACTGATGTCAATACAATTAATTTGAAATTCATTTTCTACATCCTTTGTTTAGTTGATTAACTCATCATTTACGACGAAAGATTTCCTATGAAATGAAAAACAAAATAACAACTTTGTTCTTAAGCAATTACTTATGTTAATTCTACATAGTTTTGCTTAATCGTGTGCATCTTACCATGTGAATTATGGGTTTTCACGGGGAGGCTCAGTAGTGCTTACAATCGAGTGGGAGTAGCTGGTACTGACAGGCAATGTCTGGCACTGGCGGGCATCGAGCATTCATCTTACACAGAAAGCGAACATCACAAGAATATAGTGATTGCCATGGAATGGCGTGTGATAGTTTTCTTGTCGCGATCGATGAAGTCGCACCCCACCCCGGTCCGTCATATTGGCGCTACAGACCGGAATAAACCTTACAGTTGCATAAATTCTATTTTATAAAAACCTATCATC
>JARRQF010000358.1:0-4940 GCA_037382065.1 Candidatus Thiodiazotropha sp.
TTTCAGAAATGAAAGATAGGCTTTGTAATCTGCCTCGCCATAAAAACATGCTTCGCGATTATTACCTCTTTGGATAATATGCTGTGCGCATCCTGGCAAGTACAGTCGTGGCAAACGTGACATAGCATGTCCTTATCTTGATGATATGGACAGACTACACCTGTTAACACATATAATCAATGACTCTGACCCCATTGATTTTGACCCCATTGATTTGGTTGCAAGCCTTCTTGTGGTATTTATCGAGCTGCGCCTTGAGGCACGCTTTGCTACAATTTGGCGCGACTTCGCGAGTGGCTTTTACCGACATATCGCGCGATTGGGAGTTACGGTGACAGTTTACTAAATACACTTAATTGTTTGTTCTTTTTGAGCCTCGTCAGCAGGATTTCAGTGGTTTAAGGTTATGGTTTTTAGGTCCCAATCCATTTTTCATTCAGAACGGCTTAGTTTGGTGTATTTAGTAAACTGTCACCGTAATTGTAATACCCGAGCCGTGCGAATCCGTGAGACTAGATCAAGAACATAATCGCGGACCGAACAGAAAAGCGACCAGGCAAAGGCAGCGCCACCATTCTGCCGGCAAATAGTGTTGCCTAATAACGGCAATATTTACGATTACAATCTAAATCACTTTCAGCAAGCTAGTAATAGAAATTATCGACAACAAAATCAAAGCGACATTTTTGTAGTTGCGCCCTTGAGAACGATGAAATATATGCGACCCGGCATAGGTAGCAAGCATGAACAGTGGAGTCAGCAGCAACAGATACCAAGCCAGCACAACGACATCGACCGAACTGAAGTAGAGAAGAAAAATCAGCGTCAAAAACCCGGTGACACCAAAGAAAGAGATCAAGGTACCGCGAACAATCTGCGGCGCCATGGTTTGCGGTGAAATCATATACAGAATGATAGGCGGACCGGCCATACCGGTAGAGCCGGCAAGAAAGCCGCTGACTGTGCCGGCCACCGAGACTCCGGGTTTAGTGTATCCCGTCTCATTCTTCCAACCCAAGACCATAGCAAAGACAAAAAACAAGACCACCGTCGCCATTAGCGTAGTTATCAAACGCGGTTCTATGATAACCAAGGCATAAGTACCTAGAGGCACGGTAAGACAAGCGCTAATCACCAGGGGCGTAAAATATTCTCTACTGGTATTGCGGACCGCAGTAGGCAGTAGTTGGAGCATACCTATGGTCTCTATGGCGGCGACCAAAAGCACCGCTTTTTCCGGTCCGAGCAGGACACTGAGGGGCGGCACCATAGCCATGGCCGCGCCAAATCCGGCAAATCCCCGGATCAGTCCCGCCACCACCACTGCCACCGCAGAATATAGCAGCTCGCTTTCAAACAATTCGGTCAATGCTTCCATGAGTCTTCATCCTCTGCTGTGCAATCGAAAAAGCACTGAGCTACGCCCCTACCCATGACTGGGTTGGAGCAAGCAGCTCAGACGCTTTTTCTCGCATTAGCGATTCGCACTAGGCGGTTTGCGTCAAATACTCGCCGCCGTCAATGAGTTGGTTGAGGAACTTCAAATTAGCCCTCGGATCCACGCCGTGCGTCTCGAAGGCAACCACTCCCTGCCAGCCGGCTTTATCTATCTCGTTCAGCAATTGGGGATAATCTATGACCCCCTTGCCCAGAGGTGAATGAGAGTCTCTGTCACCCATGGTATCACTAAAGGAAAAGGCGGCGACATAGTCCTTTATCTGCGAAAACACCTGAATGGGATCTCCCCCACCCACTGTTTCGTGGCATACATCAAAGATGACCTTAGGCTTATCCAGGACATCAATGACGTAGAGATACTCTTCAATATTCGTGAAAATATAGTAGAAGGGATGAAATTTCTGGTAATTACACAGATTTTCCATCCAAAGCTCTACCCCTTTGGCGTCGGCATACTCATAGGCCTCTTGCATGGTATCCACAAAGCCGTCCAACGCACGACTCTTAGCCGCCTTGACTTTCCTAATACGAGGACACTCACCATTTAAACGTTGCTCTGAAAGCACTGTCATTTGAAATAACCATCTGATTTTGAATGGCTTTAGACTATCCCAAACGGTGACTGTCCCGGTACTTGCCGGTACTTGACTGATTCCAACTCAGCACAATCACGACTCGGCATCATTCATCTGAAAAAAGCATCAAACTGCCGCATCTCTTCAGTAAAAATCTGAATTCACTGATCTTTCCCACAAATCATCCGCCACCCTGAGCAATCGATCCAGGTCTTCCAGTTGGTGGGTCAAGTGGACGGGAATCTTGTGAAAACCATGACGAGCCCCCCAAATTGAGGCCGCCATCGCTCCTATCGTATCCACATCCCCTCCAACCTGACGAACCTTCTCCAACAGATCCTCAAGAGAGCCTTCCAGCAGCGACAGCCCCAAATAGGCGGCGGTAACACAGGAATCCACTGCCGTTATGCCCGCCCCCAACGTCCTCCGAATCTTTTTTGGGGTAGGTTGCTCATGACGACCTAACCACTGGCAAGCTATTTTAAGCCGCTGCCTCAAAGGCTCCGCTGTCACTTCATCCAGAAGTCTGTCAAAAATCGACTCTGATCCGAAGTCACCCAAGGCACACCAGGTGGCTCTTGAGACAAGCAAAGCTCCCTCAATGGCAAACTCATGGGCATGGGTAATCTCGGTCGCACCCTGAACGATGGCAGCAAGCTGCTCGGGCTGTGCATAGCAATAAAGTGCCGCCACTGGTGACCGCATGGCGCCACCATTGCCGTAGCTACCCTCGGCATACACCGCCCGCCTTGCTGAATTCCAGTCTTGTCCACGGCGTATCCGTTTCAGAATTTTGGCAGCACCCGGCCCGTAACCCCGGCACCACCTGTAACTTGCCGCGAAAGTCCGAGCAAGATCCTCTTGATCCAAACCATGACAGTGAAGCAGGGATTCAGCCAGATCAAGCGACATCTGAGTATCATCCGTCCAGCGCCGCTTGCCTTCCTTGGTTTTACCGATCAGGAACCATAGGCCACGCTCGATGAGCCCTCCTTCATAGGGTGCGCCCAGAGCATCGCCCAATGCAAGCGCGACCAAAGTGCCTTGAAATCGATCTTTTTCAGCAGGGATCGTTTCAGCCTTCATCAGCGCCTTGTTGGCTGGGTTCCGCTTCAGCTTGAATCTTGCCCTCTGTCCCCGCCAGCAACTGGCGAATGTCGCTGCGATGACGCCAAAACAGCAGCAGAGAGACAATATTCTGCATCAGCACCAGCGCCAATAGATGCGGGGAGGCGTTGAACCACTGAGCCAAAAGCAGTGGCACCAGGCCCTTAAGAGAATCTCCTGCCAGAGTAATGGCCGCAGCCCTTTTACCGCCGATGCGCAGCACATTGGTCGCCCCCGAGTTATTAGAGCCCTGGGTGCGCGGGTCGGGCAGCCCGCCCCATCAACCGACAAACGATGATGGCACTGGACACGGAGCCCAGAAGATAGGCAAAGAGGATCAGCAGAAGGTCGATCATACCGCAGCGCTCGGCGAAATAAGATGGATGCATTCTCGACCCCAAAACTGGCGCGGTCAAGGTGCCAATGGCGGGTAAATGGGGTAGAGTGATGGCCCCTTTTCGCAAACTGTGGCGCCATGGATATTGTTTTCATCTGCGGTCTCAAGATCGACACCGTCATCGGCATTTACGACTGGGAGCGGAACATCCGCCAGACCCTGATTCTCGATCTGGAGATAATTCACCGTAAAACGTAGTTGCGCTCCAATGTACTGACTCCGGGTGATTCGATGTCAGAGTAGACAGATCTTCCAGTATTGTCTCAAGCGTGTCGGCATTCGCCATCATCATCTCATACAGCTTATCACAAAAAATATGGTGATGTGTCAGCGTGGGTTCCGCAAAAGCGTAGAGTAGTCTCAACACTTTTTGCACACATTCCGCAGTGTGTCCTGGGCCCAATTCGAATATAAATTCCAGACTGGGTTGAATAGAAACCAAAAAATTCATGGTTAAAATCTCCAAGCGTAATTCTTCTTTCTTAATTGCCCACAGATAGCGTGATAGCGTATCCAGCAAGCTGATACCCGGTTCAGCAGATTCCCCCGCATAAATCTTAAATTCCTGCTGATCCCAGTCACTTTTTTGCTCAGCTTGCAACTTATCTATTTCGTAGTCAGTTTTATCCATAAATGTCGCGTAGGCGTGTCCAATCTTCTGTAGCCTCGGGAGTGCCTCGATAATGCCTAAATGGCGAAGTATAACTGCTGTATCCTGGTTTCTCAGCGAAAGCAAGATCGTAGACCAAGCAATATCAAAGCCATCCTGACGACTAACCTTGGAAAATTCATCAATCCAAGTGTTTAGCTGGGTGACTATGTTCGTTCCGAGTGATCGTTCCAAGGTTGTTGAGAACAGGCCTAGCTGATGCCTCATCACCGAGGCCTCATGTATGACATAATCAGGAGTGTCTTCCAGGGCCTCGCTACTTCGACGGTACTCAATGAGTGGGTTCCGAGCACTGTCACTACAGATAGCGATATCGTTAGCACTGAGATCAAGTTTGAAAAAACGTTCCCAGTATGGGCGTAGTAAATCCAGACTCAGTAGGCTGAGGGCATACTCGCTTTCTACTACAGCAGAACCAATCTCTGCGTAACTGTACTTCTTTGTGGGTGGTAGGTTGGTCTGATCAGTCATGATAGTTTTTAAATAGGGCTTGCTTGCAACGGCAATAGGAGTGGAAGCATACCGATCTAGTTGACGGATCTAGTTGAGACACCCATCCAAATCTGGAAGATGTGATGCTGTAACCTTATAAATGAGCATAGTTATATTGTTGGTTTTGAGTGGGTGCTGAGATGGACACCCCGCCATCCGGCATCATATGTGCCAAACTTGAAGTGAGGTGTTTTTACTCAACCAACAAGCAACGGGGTGTCCACCATGAAGAATAGTTTAA
>JARRQF010000359.1:0-3989 GCA_037382065.1 Candidatus Thiodiazotropha sp.
TGCTGTTTGAAAAGTAATGTCAGCAGGAATGCTTTAGCTGAAAACTCGGTGAATTAGCCATCACCAACGGATAACCAAGAGGTTCAATTTGCTATTCAAACCAACATTGCTACGGTAGGGCCGCACTCATACAATATAAGGAAAGGGATTATTCGGAAGAGTGAAAAAACAGGGGTATTGGAGACATCCAGCGTTTGATCACGCTCCAATATACTGTTGAATTGCTATATTAATGCAGAAAATCAGTAGCTTAAATGATAGGTGATTGATGGGTGTCCTGGAATTATTCTATCAGCGCCGTTCAGATTTAATCGATCCAACAGCTATTCTTGACAAGGCGGAGTAACGTGAAACAGTCAATCTTACATTTATGTATATTATTGTCATTAACTCTGGTCGCTGCCTGTGCTAATTCAGAGGAACCAGGAAAAATTACTAAGTTCCTGGTAGCGCCTCAAAAGCTCTCACCTGAGAAAATTAGCGTGGATTTTGATGGAGATGGGGCCACTGACCAAATTCTTGTTACAGGTTTAAAGGGTTCGACGGCAGAGCTTTTGAAAAATATAGTTCTAATACACCCCTGGGAATTTGACGAAAAGAGAACAAACACTGCCAATCTTGCCGCTGGCTCAAAAAATAGTTTCTATATTATCCTGTCTAGTACAAAGTGCGCTTATATAGTTAACGATGCAAACCCTATATCAATACTCGACACAGACGCTGCGCGGGATTTATTTGCCGTAAAGAAAAACGAAATATTGGAAATGGGTCTTGATGAGATAAGCGGAAAGATCAGAGGAGACCTGATCGGAATTCCGACAGAGGCAGGTATCGATACCTACCTGTATTGGAATGGTAATACCTTTATTAGTTACGAACCTCTGGAAATGCCTTGATTTGACGTTCATGATATCAAGATATTATTAAGGGGTCAGAATCGATATTTAGCCGTATAATGAAAGAAACTCATCAATTGTAAATGGAACTAATCTCAGGCTATTCAGCTACGGCTTCAGTTAAAAGTAAGTGGTATTAAGACGAAATTGCGTATTTTGTTCCTGGATGTCTTATCAAGATAAAATGATCCTGTAACCTGAATCGAAGGTTGGTGTTTAAAAGAATTTTTAATGAGTTGTTAGGTTATGTGTCAGGAAAAACTTCAGCGCAGCGATTTATACCGTGTACCCAGTTTTTCCCCATTTGCTCACAGGCTTGCTTTATTTTGTATGCGCTACCTACCAGAGATTTAAATGGGCTTTCAAAATCCTTTGTCAGGTAAACCCAGTGCGTGGGGTCGATATTCAGTCGGGTCAATATGTCAGGTAGGTGCTCAGGGATATAACCCTTTTTATCATCCCTGAGAATACGTCATGTTCATTCCACCAATTCCAGATAATCGATGTAGCGAAAGGGTAGACCTTTTGGCATCTTGTTACGAGGATTGCCTGCGAATAGTAGTAACTCACTGGGTTGGGCACGTATTGCTTCTGGGTTATCCAGGCTAGTCTGGAATTGGTGTTTGATACGTTTTTTATCTTTCTAGAAAGTCCAGGATCACTTGTTGAACTAGGGATGTTTTGTAGCAAACCTAACTACTATAAAAAGCTCTTAATAGTAGCTCCACAAGAAAAAGTAATTGATTAGGATTCGTTTATCTACTTAGGTCCATTAGAGTATATAAAGAAAAAAGATCCTACATCCGTTGCTATATACCCTTGGCCAAATTCTGATGATATTTCTTATGATAAAGAAAATATCTCTGACTTATGTGAAGTGATTAATAATAAATTACTTCTTGCTCCAAAAGAAGAAAAATTTCAGCCGAATAATTCTGGACACATATCCTTGCTAATTTGTGAAATTATTACCCTTTGTAATCCGATATTAATTGGTGAAATTGAACTTGCTCTTGAAGCTCTGGAAATTGATATTCCACAAAAAAATATATAGGCATTTATATTTACTATCCAAAGTAGGTCTAATTAAATTATGGCCTTATAGCAGTTACCGATATTATTATTCTACAAATAGTGACAAAAAGAGAATTAAATTCGGTCAGTCAAAAAACAGTACCGGGACAGTCATCGTTTGGGATAGTCTAAAGCCATTCAAAAACAGATGGTTATTTCGAATGACCATGCTTTCACAACAACGATTAAATGGTGGGTGTCCTCGTTGGGTGAGTCACACTACAACGTGAATGGCACGCTTGTGGCGGCGTTGCAACTCCTTGGAATAGCGGGCTATTCCGCGTCGTTGCGTGCTGTGCATGGATGCACCCGTGTCGCGGGCAGATGGATGTGCAGGAGCGACCCTTGCCCTGCGCCACCACAAGCGCACTCTTCACGCTGCCCAACTGATCTTTTTAGGTTGAAGATACTTGATAAGGCTGATGAGAAGATCGCTCATGCCGAAGCGATGTTGATGGGCTAAGTATTTCACCCAATAATCTCCTGGTAGGCGCTGATCACTTGTGCCAGCGCCTACCGAGAGATAGATCGAGTCTAGGCGGACTTGTGATAGCGTCTAGCACCTATACCCAGCAACCCAATGCCCATCAACAGGAAGGTTGATGGTTCAGGAACTGAATGAGTAGCCACGCCAGGATCACCAGATACCCCTGAGACCAGCTTGATGCTTGAGTTAGAGGCCGGATTCGCATTGGAAATTGCGGTCAATGTCAGTTCAGAATGGAATACAGAACTTTCACCCTGTTGATCACCATACAAAATCGTCCTATTGTCCATTGACACAGTTGAGCCGATTACCCATTCAGAGATATCTTTATAGATATAGAGCTGATGATGGCCAATCGAGTCCGAGCCGCCTGAAAGGGAGACCTCGGCATCATCCAACATAGCATCTCGATAAAGGCTGGTTCCACCACCACTACCGCTCCATGGCCCATCTTCGCCCATGGTAGGATAGAGGCCTTGAACCAAATCAAACACAGAGGACTCTACGAGCTCTATATGAAAAGCCTCTTGAAAGAAGTAGTTAGTCATCCCACTCGGGGGATTATCTTTATTCCCTTGAACAGCATTACCACTGGCGTCTCTAAAGGTTCCCTGCAGGTCTCTATCGATCATGAAGGAGAGGGAAACAGTGTCACCAGCCGACATACCGATATCCCCTAACATATTCGAATCATCCATAAAATTATATGGAGATGCCGAACCCTCAAACGTATAGTAGAGAGGAATTGCCTGAGCGGAACTAAGAGAAAGTAGCGTAATAACACCAGAGGCAATAATTTGTGGAAATCCAAATTTCATATCGAGTTACTCCTTATTCTGTTAGTGGTTCTTATATGCACAATACAGGCCAATTCGTTTAATTCTGGATCAACAAGGACTTAAACATAACCAACTAAAGCGCTATGTAAAATATACCGACATTTTTAGACATCAAACACTGCTGATATAAGCGTCTTAGTATTCAACTAAACAAACATAATGAAGGATGCTCAAGAAATGGGTTTAGGTATTCATGCTTACGAGTGGGAGCCAAAATGGGTTAATTTTCTTATATGGCATGGCAACGAGAATGAGAGTATAGCAAAAGACCTAGTTCATCTAATGAAGGGAAAGAGGAAAGAGGGTCATATTTCGTTATTACTTAAGTACAGGCGGCCATAAAGATACGTCGTTTACTCTAAAAGGTTCAGTTTCTTCTATTACGTCAGCAATTGGAATCAATTAGTGGTTATAGCAGAAGTATCGGGACAGTCATCGTTTGGGATAGTCTAAAGCCATTAAAAATTAGTTGGTTATTTCAAATGACAGCGATTTCGAAACAACATTTAAATGGTGAGTGTCCTCGTATTATGTTAGATCGCAACTCGCCTTTTACTACCGATAGCATGAACGATTTTGAGTGGGTGCTGAGATGGACACCCCGCCATCCGGCATCATATGTGCCAAACTTGAAGTGAGGTGTTTTTACTCAACCAACAAGCAACGGGGTGTCCACCATGAAGAATAGTTTAA
>JARRQF010000360.1:0-4712 GCA_037382065.1 Candidatus Thiodiazotropha sp.
TCAGTCATTCCCCTAAAAATAAACCTTCTACTTCTCTGGCCATTCAAAAATGCTTCGGGCAAAGGTTTGCTATTCTGACTCAAGCAATAAGCCCAGGGCAAGGCAGTTGACTTTAAGGGCCAATAAACTGGCTTGATGAATAGTGCCACATCCCAATAAAGTAAAAAATTCAACTTAATGACCCAACCCGCCATTTGATCGAGCAGCCCATACTGGGTATCTGCTCCTGGGGACCACGCCCTGTCTCAGCTACCTGTTTCATGGCTTCAAAAAGATCCCGGCGCACATTCGGCTCGGACGCCTCCTTCCTGCTTTCATCCAGTCTGCCCCTATATTGCAATTTCAGGTCAGCATTGTAGCCAAAGAAATCCGGGGTACAGACGGCACCATAGGATTTAGCAACCTGCTGGGTCTCGTCAAATAGGTAGGGGAAGGGGAAATCTAATTTCTCTGCAAGCAATTGCATATTCTCAAATGAGTCTTCCTGATACTCGGTGGGATCATTTGACATAATCGCAACAGATTTAACACCAATCAGCTCTAACTCATTGGTATCTCTTATAATTCTATCAATCACAGCCTTCACATAAGGGCAATGATTACAGATAAACATGACCAGTAGTCCCTTTTCACCAGCGCATTGCTGCAGTGACCAAGTTCGCCCATCTATCCCAGGAAGGGTAAAATCTGGGGCATCCGTGTCAAAGTCACAAATGGGTGTTTGTAGCGATACCATTATTAGCTTACTCAATACATTGAATTGAATCTGGGTGGGGCATTATGCAAAAAGCAAGCTTATGTGTAAAATCGCGTTTTCTCCAACTGTTGAACTACATCGCTAAAATTGATCATAACCCCTCCTATAAACAGACGCTAGATAATACATTGCGGGAATACAATGACTAAAGAATTTATCTTCACATCTGAATCGGTCTCTGAAGGACACCCTGACAAGGTTGCAGACCAAATTTCTGACGCCATGCTAGATGCCATTCTGGCTAAGGATCCTCACCCGGAAAAGGCTCGCATAGCCTGTGAAACCCTGATCAAGACAGGCGCAGTCATCGTGGCCGGAGAAATCACCACTGAGGCATGGATAGACCTGGATGAACTGGTCCGTAATGTCGTCTGCGATATTGGTTACACCAGCTCGGATGTCGGTTTCGACGGTTCGACTTGTGCTGTGATGTCTCTGATCGGTAAGCAGTCTACCAATATTGCACAAGGTGTCGATCGCTCTGCTCCCGAGGAACAGGGTGCCGGGGACCAGGGCATGATGTTTGGCTATGCCACCAATGAAACGGATGTCCTGATGCCAGCACCGATCACCTACTCTCATCGTCTGGTTCAGCGTCAATCGGAAATCCGTAAAACAGGGGTTCTCCCCTGGCTACGCCCAGATGCTAAAAGTCAGGTTACCCTGCAATATGTGGATGGCAAGGTCACAGGAATTGGCGCTGTCGTGCTCTCTACCCAGCATGATCCCGACATTGACTATAACCACCTCCGTGAAGCAGTTATGGAGAATATCATCCAACCTGTATTGCCTAAGGAGTGGCTTGATAAATGCCCTGCTGAAAATATTCACATCAACCCTACCGGCAGTTTCATCATCGGTGGCCCAGTTGGCGACTGTGGCCTGACTGGACGCAAGATCATTGTCGATACCTATGGGGGTGCTGCACGTCATGGTGGCGGGGCTTTTTCTGGAAAGGATCCATCCAAGGTTGATCGCTCAGCTGCCTATGCTGGACGCTATGTCGCTAAGAATATCGTAGCGGCCGGACTTGCCGATCGTTGCGAGATTCAGGTCTCATATGCCATCGGTGTCGCCGAACCAACCTCCATCATGATCGAAACCTTCGGCACCGGGAAGATTGCTGATGATGCAATATCCGCACTAGTACGTCAGCACTTCGACCTACGACCCTACGGCATACTAAAGATGCTCGATCTTTTGAATACCGATCTCATCAAATACCGTAAGACTGCCGCCTATGGCCATTTTGGCCGTGAGGAAGAGGGCTTCACCTGGGAGAAAACAGATAAAGCTGATATCCTTCGCGAGGCTGCAAAGCTATAAAAATTTCTGAATGGTGACAAGTTTTGCGCAAAGTGCGCAGGCTATCCCATTCATCATCAGGATAATCAACTACTTATCTTCTCTTCTGAGGAGCGCTGCAACGGAATATTATTCCGCCAGGCTCAGCAGAGAAGCCGCTAGATCAATTCAACTGCGCTCACTCACGATATTCAGGAGATGACTACCATGAGTGAGTTTACCGATTATAAAGTTGCTGACATTTCTCTGGCCGACTTTGGCCGCCGTGAAATTGCCATTGCTGAAACCGAAATGCCTGGCCTAATTGCGATCCGCGATAAATATGCGGCTCAGCAACCCCTCAAAGGAGCGCGTATCACTGGCTCCTTACACATGACGATCCAGACCGCTGTACTAATCGAAACCCTAGTCGCTCTGGGGGCACAGGTGCGCTGGTGTTCATGCAACATCTTTTCCACACAGGATCATGCCGCTGCAGCCATCGCAGATAATGGTATACCTGTCTATGCCTGGAAGGGCGAGTCTCTAGAGGAGTATTGGTGGTGTACCGAGCAAGTGCTCAACTGGCCGGATGGCGGTGTGCCCAATATGATCCTTGACGATGGTGGTGATGCCACTCTGCTGGTCCATAAAGGAGTCGAGTTTGCCGATGCAGGAGCCGTTCCTGAGCCTAAAGAAGATGACGCAGAAGAGTGGCAGGTGATTCTCGGTGTGCTAAAACGTAGTCTTGAAGAAGACCCGAAGCGCTACCACCGAATGGCTGAATCAATTATTGGCGTGACTGAGGAGACCACCACTGGGGTACATCGCCTCTATCAGATGATGGAGCAAGGTTCACTGCTATTCCCGGCAATGAATGTTAACGATTCAGTAACCAAGTCCAAGTTCGATAATCTTTATGGCTGCCGGGAATCCCTGGTCGACGGTATCAAGCGGGCAACAGATGTTATGATTGCTGGCAAAATCGCTCTAATCGCTGGCTACGGAGACGTTGGCAAGGGCTGTGCGCAATCGATGCGCGGACTTGGTGCCACGGTGTGGGTTACGGAAATCGATCCTATCTGCGCCTTACAGGCTGCTATGGAGGGGTACCGGGTAGTTACCATGGAGGAAGCAGCACCTCTCGCTGATATCTTTGTCACCACAACCGGCAACTTCAAGATCATTACCCACGACCATATGGCTGTGATGAAGAATCAATCCATTGTCTGCAATATCGGCCACTTTGATAACGAAATCGATATCGCCGGAATTCGCCACTGTCAGTGGGAAGAGATTAAACCTCAGGTTCATCATGTTATCTTTCCTGATGGTAAGCGCATCATCATGCTAGCAGAGGGCCGCCTGGTCAATCTGGGCTGCGCTACCGGCCATCCCAGCTTTGTGATGTCTAACTCCTTTTCCAATCAGGTGCTCGCGCAAATCGAGTTTTTCACGCACTCTGAGAATTATGAAAATAAGGTCTATGTATTACCGAAGAAACTTGATGAAGAGGTAGCCCGACTGCATCTCGCAAAAATTGGCGCGCATCTGACCACGCTATCCGAGGAACAGGCAAAATATATCGGCGTACCAATAGAAGGCCCCTACAAAGCTGATCACTATCGCTATTAGTCTAACCTAGCGCAGTTGAACACCAATTTGTAGGAAATTCCAGCATACCCTGCAAGGCGTCGTTCGCGGTTAACTGCGGAATCTAGATTTCAAGATGGGAAGGTGCGAATTGCGCTATTTCACACCTTCCCTTACCCACAATTTCACCACTATTGCGATCACGCCAAGCTATGAAAAGCGAATCTCAGCAGAAGACCTTCAGCTTCGAACTCTTCCCCCCAAAAACGGAGAAGGGCTTCGATATGCTTAAAACCAATGTTCAACAATTAAAAACACTCCATCCAGCTTTTGGTATCCGGCGACTGGTGGCACTACGTGGCGACCTACCATCTGGGACCGGATTGAGTGCATTAGGTGAGTTGAGTTATGCCAATCAATTGGTGGAGTTAATCCGGCAGACCAGCAATGACTACTTTCATATTGAAGTGGCTGCCTATCCAGAATTTCACCCCCAATCGAGTGCTCCGGAACAGGATCTGCTTCACTTCAAACAGAAGGTGGAAGCTGGGGCCAACAGTGCCATCACCCAATATTTCTATAATGCAGACGCCTATTTCCGTTTTCTTGACGATTGCCAGCGTCTGCAAATCGATATTCCTATCGTTCCTGGGATCATGCCGATCAATAACTTCTTGCAACTGGCACGATTTTCAGATGCCTGCGGTACAGAGATCCCTCGCTGGCTAAGAAAAAGACTTGAAGGATATGGTGATAACCTGGATTCAATACGAGATTATGGCATGGAGGTTGTCATATCTATGTGCGAACGCCTATTACAGGGTGGTGCACCCGGCTTACATTTTTACACGATGAATCAGTCTGCCTCCTGTCTGCATATCTGGCAAGCCCTGCAACTAGCGTAGTCTCTGCTCATATCAATATGTGAGCTTGCATTATGCCGCGCCCAGTAGGAAGCACCACACTAGTGTGGTGCTTCATACAAATTGACGATGATAGAAGCCTGCTCAGGCCAGGAGACAAGGCGCAATGCGCAGGGAATGGCTCGCCCTTTTCAACCTAAAAAGATCAGTTGGAC
>JARRQF010000361.1:0-6926 GCA_037382065.1 Candidatus Thiodiazotropha sp.
GCGTTGCAATGCTTGAAAAGGGCGAGCCATTCCCTGCACATTGCGCCTTGTCTCCCGGCCTGAGCAGGCTTCTATCATCGTCAATTTGTATGAAGCACCGCACTAGATCCATGTGCAGGAGCAAGCCTTGCCCTGCACCACCACAAGCGCACTCTTCACGCTGTCCAACTGATCTTAGGGTTATACATCCAGGTTTTCTACAGTAAGCGCGTGAGTCTCTATAAATTCCCGACGTGGTTCAACCTGATCTCCCATTAATGTGGTAAAGACCTGATCGGCACCAACAGCATCTTCGATACTGACTTGTAACAGACGCCGAACATCTGAATCCATGGTTGTTTCCCAGAGTTGTTCAGGATTCATCTCACCCAGTCCTTTGTAGCGTTGGACATGCTGACCTCGTTTTGCCTCATCCATTAACCAATTCAAAGCCTGCTTAAAGCTATTAACGGGTTGTTCCTTATCACCCCTTTTAACCACGGCATCTTCGCTGAGCAATCCTATGAGTTGACTGCCCAACTCAATAATTTTCCTATATTCAACACTGCTAAAAAAATCAAATGGAATAAGTCGATCATTACCAATACCATGCACTTTTCGAGTCAGCAGAATACCAGCTTCGCTCACATCGCTTTCATCTACCTTCTGCAGCGTACATGATTCAGATATGCGTAAATCGGTATTAAGCCTTGCTTCAAGCTCTTTGATCCAAGCTGAAAAATCTTCGGGATTTTCAATTTTATTCTCATCAAGCTTAGGCATATAAATCAGCTTTTCCAGCAGAATCGAATCATATCTAAGGGACAAGCGACTGATACTTGCCATTACAGTCAAAAAGGTTCGTGCCAGCATTTCAAGGCTTTCACCAGCCAAGGGTGGTGCGCCTCTCGTTACAAGTAAAACAGCATTATCAAGAGCCATTTGAAGAATATAGTTATTTAGATCCTGATCATCCTTAAGATATTGCTCTTGTTTACCTTTCTTCACTTTATAGAGTGGAGGTTGGGCAATATAGATATGCCCTCTGTCGATTAGCTCTGGCATCTGCCGATAAAAAAAGGTCAAGAGCAATGTTCGTATATGAGCACCATCAACGTCGGCATCCGTCATGATAATGATTCGATGATAACGTAATTTATCTGGATTAAACTCATCCCGACCAATTCCACACCCTAGTGCCGTAATCAGTGTTCCAACTTCTGCAGAGGATAACATTTTATCAAATCGGGCTTTCTCAACATTTAGGATCTTACCTTTCAATGGTAGGATAGCCTGACAGCGACGGTCCCTCCCCTGCTTTGCTGAGCCACCAGCTGAATCACCCTCCACTAAGTAGATTTCAGATAGGGTGGGGTCTTTCTCCTGACAATCAGCTAATTTACCCGGTAAGCCTGCTATATCGAGAGCACCTTTACGACGCGTCATCTCCCTCGCCTTTCTAGCAGCCTCCCTGGCCCTAGCAGCCTCAACCATCTTACCTACAATATTCCTTGCTTCCCCAGGATTTTCCAAAAGAAAATTATTCAGATTTTCAGCTAGTAGATTTTCTACGATACCTTTTACTTCCGAAGATACCAGCTTGTCTTTAGTCTGGGAGGAAAATTTTGGGTCAGGAACCTTCACAGAGAGTACCGCCGTTAGGCCTTCACGTGCATCATCACCTGTGGTATTTACTTTCTGCTTCTTCGATATCCCAGATTGCTCGATGTATTGATTCAGTGTCCTAGTTAGTGCAGCACGAAAACCGGCAAGATGTGTTCCACCATCACGTTGTGGAATATTATTGGTATAGCAGTAGATATTCTCCTGATAGGACTCATTCCACTGTAAGGCAACATCAACCATAACGTCATTTCGTTCATCAGAAAAACTAAACACTTTTTCATGAAGAGGAGATTTATTACGATTAAGATGTTCGACAAAGGCGAGAATACCACCTATATACTCAAAGATATCCTCTCTACCAGTAGCCTCTTCTTTTAAAATTATTTTAATCCCTGAATTAAGGAATGAGAGCTCTCTGAGACGTTTTGCTAAAATATCGTAGTGAAATTCGATATTAGTGAATGTTTCTTTACTAGGCAAAAATGTGATACTTGTGCCACTCTTTGTTGTCTCAGCTACTGCCTTGAGATCAGAAACAGGTACACCATGGCGATATACCTGTTCCCAAAGCTGACCATTTCTCCTGATTTTCAGTGTCAGCTCTTCAGATAAAGCATTGACCACTGAAACCCCCACACCATGCAATCCACCCGACACTTTATATGAGTTATCGTCAAATTTTCCACCCGCATGCAGAACGGTCATAATAACTTCAGCTGCTGATTTCTTTTCTTCTGTGTGTTCATCAACGGGGATGCCACGTCCATTATCAGTCACCGTCACACTCTGATCTGAGTGGATCGTAACCTTAATTTCATTGCAGTGGCCAGCCAGTGCTTCATCAATGGAGTTATCTACTACCTCAAATACTAAATGATGAAGTCCAGTGCCATCATCAGTGTCACCAATATACATGCCAGGACGCTTTCTGACGGCATCCAGACCTTTCAGCACTTTGATATTAGAAGAATCGTAACTCATACATCTATCCATTGGTTAACCCGATAGGGGTCAGGGCGTACATTATACCTACACTTTGAGGTCGATACACGACTGTTTTAACATAATAGTGAAGTACTAAAGTATTTCATTAACATCGCCATGTTCCACGTGGAACATCTTTCTATTCAACTCTCCTGATTGAGATACGGCATAACTCTTGTCTAGTGTTGTTATGAATGTTTGTAGTTGAAGTTGAGTAATTAACCTAAGCAGACTCTGATATGTCTCTATATCTAGTTCAGCATGAAGATCATCTGCCAATATGATTGGTGATTCTTGTGACCGCACTTTTATTAGAGAAGTCTGTGCTAGCATTAATAGACAGGCTATGATTTTCTTCTGACCTCTTGAGTAGTCGTGTTTAATCGCCCTGCCCTGGCTTGATATTTTTACGTCCATTCGATGTGGACCATGTGTTGTAAATCCTCGATCGCGATCGGATTCATAAGAGTCCATCAATGTCTCTTCAAGAGTAGTATCTGCTTTCCACCCTCGTACATAGTCTAGTTTGAACTCGGGTGTAACTGGTAGTAATACTTTAAGTCTTTCAATCTGCTCTATCCAGAGTTCTGTGTATTGCTGCTGCTTGTCGGCTACCATCTCACCTAAGTGGGCCAACTGATTAGTCCAGATCGTAACATCTTCTTTTCGTCCGAAAAGCGCTTTATTTCGTTGTTGCAATACCTTTGAATAGTTTCGTGCGAGTTTTGTATAAGAATGTTCCACGTGGAACAATCCCCAATTAAGTAGCTTTCGCCGCTGTTCTGGTCCCTCTTCAATGAGTCTTTGTATATTTGGTGTAAGAACAGAAATAGGCAAGTTATGTGCAAGTTCGGATAGTTTTTTGACTTCTCTTCCATCACTCTTAATCTGAGTTTTTCGTTTATCTTTCTTTAAGCCAATTTTACAAAGTGAATTATCAGAGCGAATCAGTTCAGAAAATATAATTAATTCATTTTCATTTTTATTGATGAGATTTCTGTTTTGACTTGGACGAAATGAACGTGCTCGTGCCAGTAGATAGATAGATTCAAGTAGAGATGTTTTACCAGCCGCATTAGGGCCAGAAAAGAAATTTAAATTTTTTCCAGGACATATTTCCGCATTTACAATATTTCTTAGGTTTTGTATTTTTAGGCGTTTTATTAGCAAAGTCTTTTGCTACAGTATTATGCTCTTTAATGGATAGTGAAATATTGAATATTTCACAAGACTAATACAGAAAGTGACCCCACCGAGTACTACTAGGTTATACAGAGGTTACGTTAACTAGGGTTAACAGACACACACCCTAATTTCATAATTAACTTCCAACTCTTCTTCTGACTCCTCCTGTTCGGGGTTATGGGCTTCGAGTTGGAGTAGTTTTGATTTAAGGTAAAAACGTATACCCCGATATTTTTCATTGGAAAGAATCGAGGCACGTGTCAGAGATTGTTTGAGAATAACCTTATCAGCTTCTACCTCCTTATCTGACCCTATTGGCATTACGCGTTGGTATTCTGGAAATCTGCCGTCAATCAGCTTTGATGTAAAAACCGTTTGTTCAAAAAGCACTTTTATATAATTGTTATTGAGTTCGACTTTTATTTCCTTCTCATCGTCACTCAGTAAACGACTTAACTCAATAACGGCTTTTCTAGGTAGGATAACCTGTATATTTATCTCTTCTTCAATAGCGTTTAACGATTGACTCATTGCTAATCGGTGTCCATCTGTGGCAACCGTTCTGATATCACCTTTAAGTAATTCAATTAGCATGCCATTTAAGTAGTATCGTACATCCTGTTGTGCCATTGCAAACTGAGTATTTTCGATAAGCTTTTTAAGGCTATTTTCTTTGATGCTAAAAACAGTACTGCTTGGTGTCGGTTCAATAATCGGATAATCACGGGCAGGCAATATGCTGAGTGTAAAGCGACTTTTGCCTGACTGTAGTTTTACTTTGTCTTCACTAACATCAAGAGTTATAGGTGCTGATTCAGGAAGTGCTTTGCATATGTCAAGAAGTTTTCGTGCAGGAAGCGTGAAATCAATATCACCTTGACATTCAGCCTTGGTTTGTGTTTTCAGTTCTACTTCAAGATCTGTTGCTGTCAGATTTAAAATCCCATTGCTAGCATTGACAAGGATATTTGCCAGTATGGGCAGTGTTTGGCGTCTTTCCACAACACCAGCAATTTTCTGCAAAGGATCTAGTAGATTTTCCCGATCAGTGATTATTTTCATGTTATCCACTCAACAAATAATAATATCTTTAAAGATATATAAGACTGTTATTATTATTAAGCCTGTGTATATCTTTTGTGAATGATAATATCTATTTGATTTTAATTAAGTTTTCATTTCATATTGCTCTGTATAACGCTATCCAAATCCTGGGGATTAGCTGTTGATGAATTGTGGATAGTTTCTGAATTAAATTTTACCTGATTTTACCAACAATTTATCCACAATATATTCACATTAAGTACACATTTAAGTACACATTAAGTACTAAGAGTTCTTAACAGGTTAGAGTAGTCCTCTGAGATCCTCGGATCACTTTCACGTAACTCTTTAACTTTTCTATTGGCATGTATTACTGTAGTATGGTCTCTACCTCCAAATGCTTTGCCTATTTCAGGAAGGCTGTGATTGGTTAACTCTTTTGCCAGTGTCATAGCAATCTGTCTGGGACGGGCAATTGAGCGAGTGCGTTTTGCTGAGGTGAGGTCCGAGCTTCGAATTTGAAAGTATTCGGCAACCGTCTTCTGTATGTTTTCAATGGTGATCTGCTTATCATGCGCTGCCAGCATGTCGCGTAGTGCATTTTTTGCAAAATCTACATTGATCTCACGCCCTGTGAAGGTTGCATTTGCAATAACCCGTCTTAGTGCGCCTTCAAGCTCTCGGATGTTTGAGCGAATACGTTTGCCCATGAAAAAAGCGACTTCTGTGGGGAGATCGGCATTTAGTTTCAGTGCCTTGCTTTGTAAGATAGCGACTCTCGTTTCAAGATCAGGTGGTTCAACCGCAACGGTTAATCCCCAGCCAAAGCGTGATTTCAGGCGCTCTTCAAGTCCGGTAACCTCTTTTGGAAAACGGTCACTGGATAGGATGATCTGTTGCTGGGATTCGAAAAGTGCGTTGAAAGTATGAAAAAATTCTTCCTGTGAGCGCTCCTTTCCGGCAAAAAACTGAATGTCATCGATAAGCAAAGCGTTAACTGAACGATATTTGAGTATCATATTGCCAACAGCATGCATTAAATGAGTTTTACCAAGCCCTACCCCACCATAGAGAAAGAGTGGGTTATAGGCTTTTCCGGGATTTTCACCAATCTGTATTGATGCAGCACGAGCTATCTGATTCGATTTGCCCTCTACAAAGGTATCGAAGCTAAAGTTCGGATTAAGATGGCTCTGTATCACGGCCGCTGTATGACTACTGCTAGGCTCGATAGTCATCAGTTTTGGCGGAGTAAAGGGTTGTACTTGTGGTCGTTTTTTTGTGCCTATTTCAACCGTAATCACGGGAGCTTCTCCACCACAAATCTGGGCGATATGGTTCTGAATGGTTTCAAGATAGTGGTTCCTTACCCAATCGAGAACAAAGCGATTGGGTGCCAGGAGTTTGAGCTGTTGAGGCTCCTCAATGATTTGCAGGGGACGAATCCAGGTATTGTATTGCTGAGGTGAAAGTACTTGCTCCAGGTGCTCAGTGCAGCGGTGCCAAAGGTCCAATTTCACTCTCCAGCGGCGATCAATTGAAGTGTTTCAGTAAAGATGGTGGTATGATTATCGAGGTGCTAAGCGTCATGATAAAGTTTATCCTAGCTTAGTTTATTTCGAACTGCCGAGTTTACTCTTGGTGGTAAGAGTTATCCACATATAATCAACATTACGTCAGATATTAGCGGCCAACTTTGGATTTTTGGTTCAATTTGGTATTGACAATCTATGTCTTTAGGGACTAGTATGCGCGTCCTTTTTCGTCTAATTAACTCGGCGGATCTACCGGTAAATAGTTATGAAAAGAACTTTTCAGCCCAGCAATCTCAAACGTGCACGCACTCATGGTTTTCGCGCACGCATGGCATCCCGTAATGGCCGTAAGGTATTGAAGGCGCGTCGTGCTAAAGGTCGTGCCCGTATTGCTCTCTGATAAACTGCTCATTGTCAAAATCAGAAGAAGCTTTTCCTAGAAGTTGTAGATTATTAAAACCCGATGAATATCGTCGGGTTTTTAATCGTGGGAAGCGCTCAAGCGACCGGCTATTTTTGGTTTTGGCGATTCCAAATGTTAATGGATCGCCTCGTCTTGGATTGGCAGTTGCA
>JARRQF010000362.1:0-3886 GCA_037382065.1 Candidatus Thiodiazotropha sp.
CGTGAATGGTCTTGTCCGAGTTGTTCAACTCACCATCAACGTGATGTCAATGCGGCCATTAACCATTTAAAGCAAGGTATCATTGAACTTAAAGCGGCTGGACTGTCGTTTTCGCTTGCAGAGTCTGTGTCATCCAATCATTCACTTGATTGTTACGGATGTTGAAGCAAGAAGCCTCGCCCAAAGCAACTTGTTGCGCCGAGCGGGGAGTAGTCACACCAATGAACTCAAACACAAGTAAGGGGGAGTGGTTTGGTCGTCCCGTCTATTTCGGCCTATTGGAAAGAGTCATTGTCGTGCTAGTGATAGGGATTCTGATGGCTATTGCGTTACCTTATTACAGGATCGCAATCATCAAAGCTATAGCCACAGAAGGGATAGGGATGTCGGCTGAAGGTAGACTGCAAGTGCATGAATACTATGCAGTGACTGGCAAATGGCTCACCCTAGAATCGCTGCAGACGGATGATCCGCAAATTGATGGAGTGACGCAAAAGATAGAGCAAGGTGCAGTGACCGTGACTTACCCTCCATCCAAGAGCCTGCGCTTACATGGTGAAAAGCTGACCTTTCGGCCTATGGTGCAGAGGAGTGACCAAGGCATGACTTTAGAATGGTTGTGCGGTTATACTCAGGCCAGTGACCGCCTAGTAACTGGCATCAATAGGACAGATATTCCGAGGGAGCATTTAATGAAGTTATGTCGGGGTGAAGGTGGCAGGTAAACGCCGGGCAAATTAAATCACATGGAATTTCATGAAACAGGCTAGGGGAATAAAACAAGGCTGGATTTTAGGAGAATACCTAATTGATCTGGCGGAATTACTCGATAATGGCATCAGTCTTCGTGAGGGGCTGGAACTATTAACCAGTGATGCCCCACATAATCCAGTTGAACAAGCACTCCATCAGGTCACGACCTCTGTTGCCAAGGGTGGAGACTTTACCTTGGCCATAGAGTCAGCGTTTCCCTCCCTGCCGAAATTTTGCATTGAGATCATCAGGCAAGCCCAGAAAGAGCATGATTTACCCAATGCCTTATTAAGATTAGGCAACTACATGCTGGATATGCAGTCATTTAGCCTTAAAAGTACTTCCATTGGAAAATCACTGATCTACCCGGCGGCTCTTAGTATAATCGGTATCGTTATTCTTACGATGTTAATGCTCTTCGTAATACCGCAGTTCGAGGCTCTGTTTCGTGAATTTGGTGCTGAGCTGCCACCCATAACCCAAAACATGATAGACCTATCAGCTTATTTAGCTGATTCTTGGGAGAGACTGGCAGCTATTATATTTCTAATATTTATCGCCTGGCGATACCTATTCCCCCAATTTCCGCTAACCAGACGCCTGAAGGGATTTATACTGCTACGGATACCCGTATTGAATAATCTCTATCGCCTGAGTATTGAGACTCAACTAACCCGCACCCTTGGTTTGCTAGGTGCCAATAAAACCCTTCAATTAAAATTCTTACAGGCGGCAGAGCAGTTGCTTTCCGGAAGTTACGCCGGGGATAAAATCGTCAAGGTTATAGAAAGGACCAAGAGTGGCTATAGCCTTCCTGACGCCTTCTCTAAGAGTGGCCTGTTTACCCGTAGATTTATCACTATGTTGCGCATGGCTCAGCGACAAGGCTTAAAGGAGGGTCTACTTTTACGTCAGGCTGAACGCAATAAACGAATACTGAATGATGCACCTAACTTTAACAGGATGCTGGAACCTGTTTTGATGACCATAATGGGGTTAATTCTCGGTTATCTTGTGGTTGCCATGTATCTACCAATTTTTCAGTTAGGTGCGTTAATGTGACATGAGGCAGTTCATATCAAATGGATTCACCCTTATCGAGTTACTCGTAGTGTTAGCTATTATCTCAATCCTTGCCGCAATAGCCATACCTGCCTATAAAGATTACACCTTAAGGGCCGTAGTGAGTGAAGGAATGATGATAATTCAGCCTGTACGTGAAATGATCGAAGAGTATCACGCCCATTATGGACGTTTTCCCAAGGATAATAGAGCCCTGGACATGCCGCACCCTGAACAACTGATATCACGACAACTGGAAGGAGTTAAGGTGATAAATGGCACCATTAACATCCGCTATCGGGGAACCAGTTTAGGACGCAGTAACACAGGACTACTAACCGTTCGACCTGCGCTGAATAAGGATTTACCTACCGCCCCCATTATATGGGCCTGCGGTAAAGCAGAGTTACCAGGACGAATCATAAGTGGGGAGGACCTCACTAATCTTGATAATAGAATATTGCCTGCTGCATGCCGGGGTTAACCACCATGAATGCGAAACAGCATCAATTAGGATTCACCCTTCTAGAACTCATGAGCGTGGTTAGCATCATTGGTATTCTTGCTGCGATGGCAATCCCACGTTATCAAGACTATGTAAATCGTGCGAGAGTGAGTGAAGCCTTCTCACTGGCACAACCGATACAAGAGGCTATCAGGAGTTACTACGCTCACACTGGGCGGTTTCCCAAAAGTAACTTGGCTGCCGGACTGATTGATGCTAAACATATTTCAGGCAGCAATGTCACAGCGGTGGAGGTAAAGGATGGCGCAGTGCATGTCACCATTAAATTAAGAGAACAAACAGGAGTACTGAGTCTACGCCCGGAGTTGGTAGCGGCTAATCCGCCACCGGAGATAATGGGTTGGGTATGTGGCTATGCCGACGTGACGCCAGGAATGCAAGTATATGGTGACAATCGCACGAATATTGAACCACAACTGCTGCCAACCATTTGTCAAATATAATGGGTTTTAAATAGGAAGTAGAGAGTCGAATGAAGCAACTCCAAATCGGATTTACATTAATTGAGTTAATGATCGTAATAGCAATCATCGGCATTATGGCCACCATGGCCTTACCCACTTACCACGACCGTATCATACGAGCGCAAGTTGAAGAGGCGCTGAAGCTATCAGTCATTGCCAAGCAGGCAATCGTTGAATACTACGCACACACTCAGCAGTTTCCGGAAAACAATGCTCAAGCAGTAATCCCTGCAGCCAATAAACTGATCGGTAACTATGTCAAAAAGATCAGCATCAACCATGGGGCAATTCATGTCACGTTGGGAAACCGAATAAATGCTCATGTAGAAGGAAAGGTAATCACGCTTCGCCCAGCAGTGGTAGCGGATAGTCCCAAAAGTCCCATCTCTTGGTTATGTGGTTATGCGCAACCAGTGCCCAATATGGAAAGTATCGGCAACAACAAAACCAGTGTACCTCCTAGATATTTACCTCTTCCCTGCCGCAGTTGGGAGACTTAATCGAAAGCACAGAGAGCTGTAGAATAGATCGGCGTTAATGAGATAGCGCGTGACTGCAAATAAAAAATCCGGACAGATCAGAATTGGCGCAATTAGAGAGATTCCTGCCTATATGCATTGGTCTTTTCCACTCGGTGGCCTTGTGATTGCATTAGTATTAAAAAAGGACGAGTCGAAGGACGAGTCGAGACATCCACTCAATCTCAGAAAGCGGTTGGAATTCGCATGACACATTTTGTAGTGATTCACGAACATCAATGATTCGGTTCGTGCCTCACCACATCCTACGACTTTTGCGAATATTCGCGGCATGATTTTACAACACCCTCTCCCGGGAGAGGGCCAGGGTGATGGGAGTATAAAAGAGCGTAGGCGCAGCTTACATCACTATTCATAACAGAACGTATCGATGTGACTTATGCTAGAAAGCAGTCGATGAATGGCTCAGGACCAACTTTAAAAAGACACCATGAAATGTATCATGCGAATTCTAAGTGCTTTCTGATATTGAGTGGGTGTCTCGACTAGTTTGTATGAATGATTGGTTTTCTATCCCCTCATCCTGTCCTTCTCCCGGGGGG
>JARRQF010000363.1:0-5018 GCA_037382065.1 Candidatus Thiodiazotropha sp.
CGGACTCCAGTTTTAATCACGAGTTGCTGGGACTGTCTCAAAAAAGTCATTTAGATTAGCTTCCAGGTTTTGGATCGCATCAAGCATGGTGCCCTGCACTCAATCTTTGTCGCTCAGGCAGATTGTTTCTTCCTCTTCCACGAGCGCATGAAAATCCTGAACTTATTCATCAATTTTTGACTCTGCCAGTTCAGTCTCAGGCTGTGGCAGGCCTGACTTCTGGAGTTTGTCCAGGAATGCATTTACTTGTTTATTGTTTTCTTCTTACTGACTATCTCTAAAAAGAGCCTGGAGTACTCTCCCGGGCTGGCCTTCAGGGCCTTAAGCAAAGTAGTGTCAAAGTCAGCGTTCAGCCAAAGACTGTGTTTGTAAAACTTGCAGCACCGTTCAACCTGATCTTTCCCAACAAGTGAAACGATCAATATGGTCAAAAAACACTCGAATCCAGAGCCAGGAGTTATTCAAGGGTTACCTAATGGATCTAATGTGGTTGGGGGGGCGCTTAAAAGAAAAATCCCTCAATGCTAATGTTAACCTTACAGTTGCATAAATTCTATTTTATAAAAACCTATCATCCCAAAAAATACGGGATGAAATGCGGTTTTCAGCATTTTTATGGAATTAACTGGTAGTGATATCCAGAAAACAGAATAGAGACTCTCAGACAGAATCAATAGAATGTCGCCAAATCACTCCACCAATCCCGATCAGATCGTCCCCTCTCCCTTCGGGAGAGGGACAGGGTGAGGGGAGTTAAACACAATTGGGGGTTTTGAAAAGCACCCGCGTTGATGATTTTACTCCCCTCATCCTGTCCTTCTCCCGGAGGGAGAAGGGACCCTCCATTGACTTGCGTGCAGAATTGTCATAACGAATTCTAATACAGATTGTGCACATTTAAACTCTGGATTTATGCAACGCAAGGGTTAACTACGAAAGAAAATATAAAGTTCCACTCAAAAGAGTGATTAACCCAAGAAAAAAGTTAAATATTGCCACAGTGGCCATCATGGTGGTTTGAGCTGCCGAATTCGGTAAGGGAGTGAATGTTGAAGTTGTAAACAGGTACGGCAGTGAGGGCCGCTATAGTTGGATACACTTTATCACATCATCTCAGTGCTACCGAGGTGAAGCCTGATAGGCTCTCGCTTGTTGGGGACAGATATTATGAATATGCAAAATCGAAAACTCCAGGTCAATGGTCAGGCGCGCTCGAAAATGGAATCAGCTTGTGATGAAATATTAATTATGTGAAACTGTAGAAAGAGCTGTTGCATGGATTTTCGCATTTACAAAAACTGGATTTTTACATATGAGCTTTTTTCGCCAATTGTTAGAGATTTATAACATACCTATTTTCAGTAAAAGAAAACTGCTTAAAAAACTAAGATCGGATTGGCTAGAACCCGCGCAAAAATGGCGTGACTTTTCAAAAATTGAAACATTTCTGAAGCTTTCTGAAGGGTATCATAAGCAAGGTACAATAGATGATAAAACATGGCATGACTTGGGAATGAATGCCATATTCAGTAAAATTGACACTACTCTAACCGAAGTCGGACAGCAGGTCCTCTATCGAAAATTGCATCTACTAGACGTAGAAGAGGCAAGCCTAAAGCAGCAATATGACTTCGCGCGCGAGATCGAGACAGATCAAGCTCTGAGAGAAAAACTGCAGACAATGCTCTATCCTTTGTCTGTATTATCGGTGAAATCCACGGTTAAATTGCTGTTTGATCGATTTCAGTATTCCAATATTTCCAAAATACTTGCTGTCGGTTGGGTTTTCCTCTCTATTTTTATCCTTTTCTGTAGCGTATATTTTGAAAGTAGAATTTTCTATATTCTTACATTTTTCATAATTCTCGCCAATCTATTTGTTGTGCGTCCAAAATACCTCGATGCGATAGATAAAAGTGCTTATCCACTACATTGTATGAATAAAATGCTAATAGTTGCCCGCTCTTTTGCAACAAATAAATTCTCAACTATCTATCTCTGTGGCTCAATAAAAGACCATCACTCATCGATTCGAAACACAAAATGGCGCTTAGGGCTACTTCTGTTCAGTCAGTCAAGTGATAACTTCTTAATTAGCTATCCCATGTATCTCATCAATCTATTGATTCCGATTGATACTCTCGTTTATGTGTTTTTGATAAATTCTATTGATAAAAATCTTGATACTCTGAGGTTGTGCTTTCGTATGCTAGGTGAGCTTGATGCTAATATTGCCCTAGCGTCCTATACGATGCGCAATCCGTGCCACTGTAATCCAACAATTGTGCAGGCTAAACGACTTAGCTTGGAGAATGCGTACCACCCATTGGTGGAAAATTATGTGGTTAACTCATTTCAAACTGGTGGTGAATCAGCGCTGATTACGGGCTCTAATATGGCTGGTAAAACAACATTTATTAGAACTATAGGTATAAACGTAATCTTGTCTCGAACATTGTGGTTATGTCATGCAGATAAAGCTATTGTCCCAATAATCAATGTGTCATCATCAATAAGCAATACTGACTTTCTCGAAGAGGGAAAAAGCTACTATTTCTCAGAGCTTGAATATATAAATAAATTTCTGCATCTTTCGCAAACTGAGGAACATTATCTATTTTTAATTGATGAAATATTTCGTGGTACTAATACGGTAGAGAGAATTGGTGGTGCGGCTGCTGTTTTGCAGGTGCTGGCGGTCAAGGATGTTGTTCTTGTCACTACACATGACATCGAGCTTGAGCGGTTTCTTTATGAGCGATATGAAATGTGGCATTTCCAGGAAACAGGTAAAAAAGAAGTGCCGTTTGATTATAAAATACGCCCCGGAGTCTGTAGGACAAAAAATGCGATTAAGCTCATGAAGGATATGGGGTATCCTGATTATATTATCAATCGAGCTAAAGCGATTGCCAGTGAAATGGAGGAGCAATATGCAGCTCCTGTCCAGATTAGTAAATCGGGATGAGTTGTCTTTGTGAGGCGTGAGTCTGTTTATGTCTTGGTTAAAAAGATTACAGGTAATTGACTTGAAAGTTACGCAAGCAGGTGCAATTAAATATGGTATTTTTAGATACGCCCTGTTGAGCCCGGGTCAGCGCTACGTCGATAGCCTGATCGAAACCGCCAGGGCCAACGACATTGAGCCTTACGACTACTTGCTGCACATCCTCAAGTATATCGGTGCTGCCGATACTCCGGAAAAACTCGAAGCCTTACTGCCTTAGAGCATAAAATCCGCTAACAAGCAATGAGGCTAATTCTTTGACGCTTACTGGAGAATGGTATGTTGAACGTTGGAATATATATTTATGAAAACGCAGAAGTCTTGGATTTCTCCGGGCCATTTGAGGTTTTTTCAACGGCCAACAGACTATCAAATGCCAGAGCATTATTTAACGTTTTTCTTGTAGCAGAAGATATATTTCCTGTAATAGCCAGAGGAAACTACAGTATTAATCCGCATTATAGCTTTAGTGATCACCCTGAAATCGATGTTTTAATTGTAGTTGGTGGTGTTCATGTAAATGAGGTAAAGAAGTTTAATGTAATTCGGTGGATTGCTAAAACAGAAAAAGAAGCGAAAATTGTTACCTCCGTTTGTACTGATGCTTTTCTACTGGCAGAGGCTGGATTGCTATCAGGCCTTAGCGTTACTACTCACTGGGAGGATATTGATGAATTGGAAAAATCATATTCTTCTTTAAGGGTGGTTAGATCACAACGATGGGTAGATGAAGGTAGGATTATAACCTCGGGTGGTATCTCCGCTGGAATCGACATGAGTCTACATCTGGTATCAAGGCTGTCCAGTCTTGAACTTGCTGAAAGAACGGCAAGGCAAATGGAATTTGATTGGAGCAAAAACTCATAACAAATCAATAGGCGGCCAGGATGGCCATCAGGGAGCGGGATGCTGCTCGTTGCCGCCGTCTCCGTCTCCGGTCCGAGCAAACCCTGCTCTATCGGATCGTCGACGAGTATTACCCGGCGCGCTCTGCCCATTTGGCGGAGCAGGGTGGAGGACTGCCAGGTTATGTACAGCGGGAGTTCGAGGATTACCTAAAATACGGCCGGCTGGATCACGGCTTTTTGTGGGTACGCTGCGAGTCCTGTTATACCGAGCACCTGGTTGCCTTCAGTTGCAAACGCCGCGGTTTTGCCCCAGTTGCGGCGCGCGGCGCATGGCCGAAAAGCGCGGGCTTACTGGTAGACGAAGTGCTGCCCGAGCAACCCATGCGCCAGTGGGTATTGAGTTTCCCATAGCAGCTGCGATTCCTGTTCGCCAGCCAGGCGGAGATCATGGAGCCGATTGTGGGGAGCCGAGGTCAAGTTTTCAGCGTTGCTGGTTCCCCGTCAGCCGGATTCGGGGTGCATAGTGCGGTTGCCAAGAGAGTCAACAGCAGTCCAGAGCTGTTGGGCGTGAGTGAAATGGGCGTTTATTGTTCCTCATTCCGTCCGTTTTGGGGTTACCACAACCTATTCTCGGTGGTCACGACACTTTAGTTGATGAGCTATACGCAACTTATTGCTATAACTACAGACTTGCCGCTTAGCGCTTTACTTTGCACCTTAGATCCTTTAATATATCTGCCCCCTAGATATACATGAGCTGTTGGGTGCGAACGCGCCGTGGAACCGTGTCAGATTTGCTCTCGCCAGCTTGGCGATGAAATCAGAGGTTCGAATATCACGTGCTTGGTGCCATTGCTGCTGGGCGTTTTGAGCTGAGTCGCTCCTGCGCGTCCATTCGCGTCGTATCGGATATTCCCTGAGGGTATCAGTAACAGCCGTTTCTCCGATGCCGTTGGCCTTGAAATATATCGGCATAGCCTATTCAGCGTCTGTCGCTCCCTGGCTTGTGCCGCGACGCCGGCGTGCAAGTTGAAACCGAATCCTTTTCGATGCCTGGGCAAAGCAGTCATCTTCGTCCCAGTCCTGGAAACTCTGCAGCATGAATACCTTGCGGACTTGTTGGGGGGCGATAGCAATGCGCTATATTACGTTGTTCAAAAAAT
>JARRQF010000364.1:0-3875 GCA_037382065.1 Candidatus Thiodiazotropha sp.
TTCTCTGAGATAAGCTTTGTTGTCTTCTAGAGAGCTTTGCTTGGTCATTTTTCTTGTTGGGACAATCGGATGCCATCTGTTCCAATGTTGATTCTAGCAATGCATATGAGTCTCCCGTTCAGCAGCCAGCATACTCGTTTCATTACTGCGATCATTACGGCGACGCCTCGTTGTGCCACTAATTAAGAGCATTAAAAGGCCGATAATTACGATACCAAGAGGGATGATTATTTCAGCCTGCTTCGCCCATAAATCAACCATCCAAATCTGAAAATCATGGAATAAGGACTCCCGGGTTAATGGCTGGCGCTTTCCCAGCACATAAGCACCCTCGGCATCACTGACTTCATCGGTAGAAGCTGGCATGTAACCCTCAGAATCCTGAAACTCAGCGGCATATGCTAACGACTCCTCAATGACCCGTTCTGCCGCTTCCTCCGGCAAGATCCCAGCAGCAGAAGCATGAACCGCGATGGCATCGCCACGCGCTGGGTTGAGGCCCACTGCCATGGCAACCAGGTCTTCAATCTGTCTAAGTTGCTCATCAGCAGTGGTGGTCGGGACCAAGACTCCAACGCTAAGGCGTTCAATGCCCCCGGGACTCGAAATAATCTGTGCAACAGAACGCCCCAGACGATATTCCACTTCTGTATTTACATCATCTTGGCCTTTGTTCTTACCCTTATTTGGATTGGAGTGCGATTCCCGTTTCCGCACCACGCCGCTATTCCCCTCAGTGCCAGGAATCACCTCTTCTCGAGTGGTCTTGGATTGATCATAATTGAGGGTGACATTAATACTGACGATTGCCTTGCCTAGCCCAAAGGTACGCCCCAGTACTCGCGCTACCTTTTCGGTCAGATAGGCCTCCACCTCTTGTTTCTTCTGCAAACGGGTCGTGACCGATGCTGCTTCATTAACGTCACTAACCAAGGCACTGAGGGTCTTGCCATATTGATCAAGTATCGTCACATCATGTGCTTCCAATCTCTGTACCGAAGCGGATACCAACCTTTGAATGCCTTCAATCTGTTGCCGGTCAAGCTGGGCGCCAGGCTTCAGAAACAGGGTAATCGAAGCACTGGGTGAGGTTTTATTCTGCTGAAAAAGGCTTGCTTCAGGCATCACCAGATGTACTCGGGCGTATTTAACTTCCTTAAGGGAGGTGATGGTCCGGGTCAATTCACCCTGCATGGCTCGTTGAAAGTTAATCCGTTGAGCAAATTCGGTCATGCCAAATTCGGCCTTATCGAATATTTCAAAACCAACGCCACCGCTCAACGGTAAACCACTACCTAGCAGTTTAAGGCGGATCTCGTGAACCCGGTCCTGGGGAACCATGATTCGCGTCCCATCCCCGGCAAGCTTGTAGTTCACCTTCATACGTTCAAGCTCGCTAACTACAGACGCAGCATCCCCAGGCTCCAGATCGGTAAACAACACGGCGTGATGGTTTTGCAATAGCCACCAAGCAGCCGCAAAGGTCAACGCAATAATCAGCACAGCTCCGCCAATCAAGCCACTACGGGAACCTAGCCCCGAGTTTTGCCAAGTCTCTTTCAACATCTACAACACCATTTTATAATTATTCCGCACAAGCAGATTCAGCAGCAAAACAGGGGGGAATCAAACCTGCATCCTCATCACGTCTTGGTAGGCTTCCAACGCTTTATTGCGCACTTGCAGCATGAGCTGGAACGATAACTTGGCTTTTTCCAACGAGAGCATCACATGATGAATATTATTGGTTTCACCGGTCGCAAGTTTTCTTAGCGCCACGTCAGATGTGTTGATCTGATCATTCAACTCACCCAGTTGGTGATCAAACCAGGTAGCGAAATCCCCCGTTCCACGAGCCTCTGGCGCATTAAGGCCGATACCGAATTCGACACTCTCAGGTGATTTAATAAAAGAAACAGCTTCTATACTCATGACTCTCTCCCGATTTCCAGCGCGCTTAGGGCCATTGCCTTGGCTGCGTTCAAAGCGCGCACATTGGCCTCATAACCGCGCACAGCTTCGATCATGGTCACCATTTCGGAGACCGGATTAATATTGGGATAGGCAACAAACCCCTTGTCATTGGCGTCGGGATGACCTGGGTCATAAACCAGTCGGGGCTCTACCTCCTGAGCAACAATCTCTGTTGCCATGACACCTCCCGGAGAGCGCCCATTCATCATGGCGTCGATGCGTCCCTCGAAATCAGCCGCATCACGTGCCCGAGCGATCACCCGCAAAGGACGATAGGGTCCACCATCCTCGGCACGCGTGGTGTTCGCATTGGCAAGATTAAGTGACAAAGTATCAAGTCGGACCTTTTCCAACGCCATGCCAGAGGCGCTGATTTCAAATGCGGAATAGTAGTCCATACGCTTTATCTCCCCTCGTTGATTGCCATTTTGATGAGGCTACTGCGCTTAGCTAACCCCTCTAATAGCGCCCGGTAGTGGAGTACATTTTCAGTAACCTTTACCATTTCCATATCTAGCGCGACCTCTTCCTTTTCAAGCGTCTCAATCAAATCCCCTTGTTCCAAGTGCCTATTCAGAACATCGATTTCACTTGTCAAGTCGTGATCGCTGGGGCCGTCTGACGTCAACATCGCGCTCTTCTCGAGCAGCTGCTCGAAATTAACCCGTTGTGGTGCGAAACCGGGGGTGTTCGCATTCGCGATATTATTTGCTGTCACCTGCTGACGTAACGATGCGACATCCAGTGCCAGGCTAACCAATCGGGATGTCACGCCTCCAATATCCTCAATCATGTTTCTCCCCTTGCGCGAGACAGCTCGCACTTTATATAGACTTTCATTCCATTACCCCTTTATTGAATGATTAGCTCGGCATGCAAGGCACCTGTGCGACGGATCGCCTGCAAGATGGTAATCACATCCCGGCTACTGGCTTTGACTGTATTAAGCGCTGCAACAAGTTCCGCAACGCTGGTGTCATTGCTTAGTGAAATAGAGAGTGGTGCTTCTTCATCGACTTCAATGTTGGTGTCGGGCACGACCTCGGTACGAATACCTGCGCCGCTCCGATTAACAAAACCAGGTTGGGAAACCTGATAATCTGTATTTATAATAACCATGAGATCACCATGAGTAATACTGACCGCTGCAATGGTGACATCACCGCCAGAGACAACCGTACCAGTACGTTCATTGATTACGATCTTCGCACTCTGATCAGGCGATACTTTTAAGCCCTCAATGGTAGTGAGGAAGGCAACAGGATTGCTACGTGCTCCCGGTGGCAGTGTCACCCGCATCCGTCCAGCGTTAATAGCGCGTGCTGTTCCCGGTCCAAAGCGCAAATTAATGCTGTCGACTATCCGGCTAATCGTGGTCAAGTCAGGGTCGTAGAGCGAGTAGTAGAGTTGTCCCTCGTCATCAACCATCATGGTTTCAACACCCTTCTCAACATTCGCTCCGGCAGGGACGATGCCTGCGGTAGGATGATTTTTCTGAACCAGATTGCCATATAGGTCATACTGAAAACCGCCGACCGAAACAGGGCCCTGAGCCAACGCATAGACCTTACCGCCAGGACCAGTAAGCGAGGCCATTAACAGGGTACCGCCAACCAGGCTATGGGCATCCCCCATTGAGGTTACATTGACATCAAGCTTATCGCCGCTTTGGGCATAAGGCGGTAATACGGCTGTCAGGGAGACTGCGGCCACATTGCGACTGCGCACTTCTGTTGTGTCGACATTAATACCAAACCGCATGAGAGCATTGCGCAATGATTGTACTGTGGTACCACTGCGCATCGAGTCGCCGGTGCCTGCCAGTCCGGATACCAATCCATACCCCACCAAATTATTGTCAACAGCACTGCTGATACGGCACAAGTCTTTAATACGTACCC
>JARRQF010000365.1:0-5587 GCA_037382065.1 Candidatus Thiodiazotropha sp.
GATTTGATCTGCAACTGTTTTTGTCCTGAGGGTTCATTTGAACGCCCTGCTCAATGGATTGAATGGCTTTTTTATAGAGTTTGTCATTAGATTCTCTTTGTGAAAGTAACACATAGGCATTGATAAGCGTCTTCTTTAACTCGGTAACTCTCTGATTGGTAGAATCTAGTTTTAGCAATTCTTCATAGTTGAGATGAGCGGCGAATACTTTTTTTAACGTTTGTCGACCGTTTTTAAGTTGATCATTGGCCGATCTCAATAAATCATCAACCCTGCTCTCTTTTTCCATAGCCTGTTCTGCTAATATTTTGGCTTGTTTTTCACGCTTGCGCTGTTTCTCCTGTTGCATAAGTTTCAGTTTATGCTGCAACCTATCTTTTTTCTCATTGATTGCGATTCTAAGTTTAAGTAACGGGGCATAATCGTCTTTGACGGATAGACCCCGTTCTACTAGCTTCAGCGCTTTGTCAATACGCTCTTTTTTAAACAGGTTTTCTGCTAAAGTATGGTAAGCTTTTGCAATATCGGTGAATCCACTACGCACCCGCTCATCATCTAAAGATAGCTTTTCAGCCAGTGCCTGGTAGGATTCATAGGCGTTGTCACCACTGGGTTGAAGCAGTTTTTCTTCCTTTAATTGCTGCTTTGCTGTATTGATAAGTGAGCGTATCTCTAACGTATTTTTAATCTGATGCTCAAGTTTTAATAACGCGGTATCGACAGGTTTTTGTTCTAGTAAATCTTTTACGATCTGTAATGCGGCTTCAGGGTTTGTCTCCATTTGGGTCAGTGCTTTTTGGTACAGGCTTTCGACAGAGGGTGAAGTCTCGGATATCTCTATTTTCGCAAAAGAGGCGGCGGGTCGTTCAGCCGGGTTTGTTTCTACATTGGTTGTGCCAGCTGAGGGTGCCACATTTGATGCGTCCTTTTGCTCACGCTGTTGTTCTGCTTCGTTAAGAGCTGGCAATAAAATCTGTGTTCCAGCCATAACGCTCACAGCTAAACCGGCAGTGAGAGTTATCCACTTCGAAAATGAGCGGGAAGCAGTTTCTCTATCATTTGCTTTGTAGTGATGAGCGGATGTGGTGTTAGAAACGGTGGATGCTAATTCTAGTAAGTTGATACCACATTGCTCAAGCACCTCAGTGAATTGACCGAGGCTTTGGATTCTTTGACTAGGATCGGGTGCGAGCAGTTCTCTGAAGAACACTTCCAAGTCCTTATTATCGCCCTCGAATGGACAATCTTCGAGCGGCTCGGTGCCTCTCTTATCAACGGTGAGAGGGCCAAAGATAAGATGGTATAAGAGTACGCCAAGTGCATAAAAGTCAGTTGCCGGTGTCAGGCCTTCACTTGCTTCAGGGGCCAGGTATCGCTTTTGCGCTTGATTCAGCGACTTGAAGGTAATAGGGCGTAGCGTTGGAATTACTCTTTGTAGGATCACCGGCCTTAACATTAGCTTATTGGGAGCCTTAAAGTAGAGAGAGTTGTATTCAATGCCGCCATGGACTAGTCCAGCTGAATGTAGCTGGTCTAGGGTTTGCGCCAGTTGTAAAGCAAATGCCAAAATCTGACGTCTGGTTAAAGTTGGCGGGATAGCAGATAATTGCTGAGGATTGGGAAAGTATTTAGAAACCACGTAACAGGCTTGGTTTGATATGTCAGCCTGAAGAATCGGTGACATAATTCCAAATCTGGAGCCTACCAGTTTGCTGGTGACGTTCCTAAATTGGCTTGAAAATGCCTGATTTGCGACAAGAGAGGAATCAAATACCTGTATGTTGACGGTTTTATGATTGCCCAGGTTCAGTGCATTGTAACGTTTACAATACTCACCATCAGCAAACTCTCTGCCTAATTTAAAGCCTGGTATTTCCATCTTCGAATCACTAACTTAACATAGATTTGTGCGAAATACTGCGTCCCAATTAAAGCGTCACTCTATGTTTAAGGTTTTAGTACTACCTTTACGGATGAATCTACAGTCTCTTCAGCAATGTAACTAATCTGGCTCGGATTTGATGAAATGGATTTTTTAACCTCACTGCTATCCGCGAGTTGTTTGGGGGGTTGTTTTCTACCCGAAAAAATAAGCGTGGCCCAGTACGATTTCAATTGACTGTCACTCTTCCCGCTCACTTTTTTGTAGAAATCAATCCATTCGCTCGAACCATCCTTCTGATCAATCGCGATTGCTTTATCTCCGTTGGGAAAGGAGGATGTTTTACCAAGAAAGATATTGGATACCTGGTTTTTAGTCAGGCTGTTAACGGTTGAAGTGGCACTGACCACCACCACCACGTCAGCTTTGGCACAGGTAAAGATAAAAGAGAGGAGTAAAATAAGAGTTGCCTTATGCGATATATTCATAGTTATTACGCCTGGTGTATTAGTAAATAAAATCGATAGAGAGGCTGATTACTTCAGCATCTTGAGGCTCATCGCTGAACCCACTCGACATATTGGCGAACACACCACCGCATGTATCTGCTTGGGAGCCTTTACAATCAGTTTTTATATGATCCCATTGGGCTTTCAAAGCTATGTTTTGCATGAAGTCATACCGAACACCCGATGAAATGCTATGCTGGCCTTGCATAACGCCATTGTGCATCTCATTTATGATGCCGTTGGTGTATGGGTTGGAGCTACGGGAATAGATAGACGAGGCGTCTTTAGTCTTCGCATAGGTTATATAGGGTGTCCAAGATTTGATCCTAACCCCACCCGATAAATACCAGGATTGCATTTCCGGGAAGAAACCCACATTTAGATCTGACTTACTCCATTCTCCTAAAATGAAATAATCACCATTATCCCAATTTCCACCCAATGAGAAATAGGTAGCTTTCGCATCTTTGCTATCGATTTTATTCGCTAGGTCACAAGCAACTGGGTCGTTCTGACATAGCCCATACAGCGCATTAAGCGCATAATCTATGGTAGCACCGCTCACTCGAAATCGAGTCTGCGCGTACCCGGCACGAAACGTAAAGTTGCCCCGTCCTGCTCTGATATTGAGCCCGACTACGTCGGAGTCATTGGTGTTCTCCCATGCATTGTCTACCTTGGCCTGTCCAGTGTATGGTTGAACAAGCCATGCAATTTCTCCGCTTTGTGTGCTCCACAACAGGTCCGCCCCATTCATATAGGTGAAGGGAACTGCAGAATAGTGTTCAATGGGTGGACGTACCCAAAGATTTGCAAAGTTAACATCAAGAAAATCGGAAAGATTGAACACAGGAGGGCGGATTCGACCAGCACGTATATCGAGTTCAGATGCTACCACATATTTAAGAAAAGCCGACTCGATTCGCGGCGTCCAAGTGTTATCTTCATAATGCTTTGTCAAAAATTGCGTAGAAAGACTGAGTTTTTCGTTAGCTTGCCAATCGAACTGTGCCCCCAGCTTGCTGTCAACTTTATAGCTTACCGTATCTGTTTTGCCTGCTCCGGTGGCTTGGGCATGGGTACTGGTAACGTAATCCGCCCCATCATTATCACTGTATACTAAGCCCAAAGTGCCAAATGCTTTGAAATTGACATCATAGCCAAGATTAATGGCATCTGCTTGTGATGTGACCAGCAATGCCGTTGTGATGACTGTAAATCGAAATTTATTCATCTTCTCTCCAGTACATTGTCACTTAGCTTGAGACGTACTGAGCAGACATACTCTAGCGTAAGAGACGCAAACCTATAAAAAATGGCTGATCTTGCTTGAGAGAATGAATGTTGAGAAACAGATATTCTATCAACTCCTTGTTACCTTTAACTGCATTAGTTCAGAACTGATTACTATGTGCGTTTTTTTCGAATGAAACGGTGAACTGTCTCTCATTTTTTGAACAATATTATATGATTTCCGTCTTACCTATTAATATGGTATATTGCGGGGCCGGCCGTATATTACGGAATATCACATATCACGGGGTCGGACCACCATAATTAACTGAATTCAAGTCATTTTCATCCAGAAAAATAGTGTTCTGATGGTTTAGACCGGCTATTTCAGCATCAAAAACGGTACGGTAAGCTCCTAATGATTCACGAATTGCGTAGCCTGGTTTGTCCACACAATCTGTCATTTACGGGCCTTAATACCCATAGATTCCACTACTTCGCATAGATAATCACCGCTTCCAACTTCCGAATACCTACGGGTGTGCGAGTTTGGATCGAGGATGTGGTTGTGAGTGAGTCGAGTCGTGGTAAAGGCGTGGGAAAAAGCCTATTAGCCAGTGCAGCCAATATGGCTCGGGAAGAGGGCGCAAGAACACACGATTTAACATCCAGGCCTGAGAGGGAAGCAGCCAACCGGTTATATAGAAAAGCTGGCTTTATACAACGGGATACGAACGTGTACAGAATCGTCCTATGAAGTCGAAATGCAGAAACTTTTATTGGAAGTGTTGTCGCAAGAGACGGAAACCATTCTTTATAAATTTTAATTTTCTTTTTTGGGTGTGGGCCTGGAGTTTCGGGCTATAGTGAGAGGATCAAAGGGTCTGATCTGATGTACATTGACACAAGCTCAATTAATAAAATTATAGTTAAGCTTAATCCAAATGGCGGATAAGAAACCTTAATTGGATTAAGTATATTGCGCTATCGGGCCGAGGGTGATCGTGTCTTTTGAGTACGACAAGTGGTGAATCATTATATATGTGATCAAACTATTAGTGATGTTGAGATTACGGATTGTATCGAGTATTTTTCTATTAACATTACCTCTAATGAAGCTGAGTATAGTCTTTTAGCTTTCGATGAGTTTCTTGAATTTAAAAACTATCTTGAATCCATCAAGATTGGTGCTCAAGCTATTAGTGAGTTTCAGCCAGAATATTTTAAAGATCAATTGTTAACAACTAGATCTTTAGCGCTTCAACTCATCCATTTAACAACTCATAAAGTACCCTAGCAAAGCTTTAACTAAGTATGCATATGCCAAGAGAGAAGAGAATCTAGCATCGTGCGTCCCTTCTCCCCCCGGAGGGTGTTGTAAAAGCATGTCGCTTGAATACGCGATAAAATTCGTGAGTGCGTAGGATGCGGTGAGCGGTGCGAACCGCATCAATAGTGCGATGGCTCACGAACATCCATGATGCGGTTCGTACCTCACCACATCCTACATTTTATTCCTTAATGGTGGGAGAGAACCCCACCCTATGACTTTTGCGACACCTTCTAAGGGGAGAGGGGATGTGGGGTTCAAACCCTGGAGTGAAAAGCCATTGCGTGCCACACATAAGCTGATGTTTACAATGCGCTCGAAAAGTACACTCCCTCTCCCCTTAGAGGGTGTCGCAAACGTCGTAAGGTAGGTTCCTGCCCCACCATTAAGGGATAAAATGTGTAATAACTTGCGCTCTTTTTTCAGCCTACCCATTGCCTGATACCCTATTCCATTTAATAACTCGTAAAGTACCCTAGTAAAGCTTTAACTAAGTATGCATATGCCAAGAGACAAGAGAATCTAGCATCGTGCGTCCCTTCTCCCCCCGGGAGAAGGACAGGATGAGGGGATAGAAAACCAATCAGACATACGAAATATCTTTCCTAACTGCATAGGTTGCGGGTCAGGGCA
>JARRQF010000366.1:0-3854 GCA_037382065.1 Candidatus Thiodiazotropha sp.
AGCTGCTGGCTACTTTATGTCTTAGCACTCATCAAACGGGGAATTTACCAGCAAACTTTTCTACCCATTCCAAGGCAGCTTCTTCTCCTGAGAGAACCCGACCTTCAGTTGTTTTAACCGACTGTTTATAGTGCTCTATATAGCATAGCTGCTCTACCATACGCACCGCATAAGCGGTCTCTTCTTCAGTAAACTTAACCCCAATCAAATAGCAACTCTCTTCCTGACGGCACCAGACAACCACTCCAGTCACATGAAATTGCGGTGGTGTGATGGGGATTGATATATGAATTTCAGTTCCCGACTCTATTTGTTCATCAGCCAAAAAACAGAGCCCACCCTCGCTGAAATTGGTCAGATTTTCACGACCGAAAGAGGCCCTGTCACCCAATTGAAAATTAATAGGCACATCAGTGGGATGTCTTATGTAGAGGCGCATTAGTTTTATTTATAGCCCTTTAGCAGAATACGCTGCAGCTATTCTGACGTCCAAACCGAGAATCTAAGTACTCGCCTGATATAATTAAGGTAGCACACTTTTTCAAGTTACATTCTCAGTTGCATGTTCTTTGCAATAGCTACAAAATCTGAATGATGAAAATACCTGATTATATTGAAATGCTTTCTTGCTTAGTTAGTGCAGCATCTGTAAGCAGTGTCAATCCTGCCTGGGACATGAGCAATAGCACCGTTATCGAACTCCTGGATAGCTGGTTTCACACCCTGGGATTTAGCACAGAGATACTCGAAATCCCCAACCACCCAGGCAAACTGAATCTGATCGCTTCTGCTGGCCGAGGCAACGAGGGACTCGTGCTATCCGGTCACACTGACACCGTACCATTCGATGCTAACAAATGGCTAAGCGATCCCCTGATACTTAGCGAGCGGGACAATCGCCTCTATGGCATGGGAACTGCGGATATGAAGGGGTACTTCGCGGTTGTCCTCCAAGCACTTCGCGAATTACCTCTGCATGCACTCAAACAGCCATTGGTCATTGTTGCTACTGCGGATGAAGAGAGCAATATGTGTGGCGCTAAATCTCTCACTGAACTACATCGTCAACTTGGCCGTCACGCCGTCATTGGGGAGCCCACAAGCCTTAAACCGATCAGAATGCATAAGGGTATCTCCATGGAATCGGTTCGTTTGACCGGCAAGGCAGGACACTCAAGCAACCCTGCTCTTGGTAACAATGCTCTTGATGGCATGCATCTGGTATTGGGAGAAATCATCCGCTGGCGTGCGGATCTGCAACGACGTTTTCAAAACCCAGCCTTTGAGATTACTGTACCGACGCTTAATCTGGGGCATATTCACGGCGGAGATAATCCAAACCGGATCTGTGGTCAGTGTGAGCTTCAATTCGACCTGCGCCCACTCCCAGGCATGGATTTTTCTGAACTCAGAGAGGAGCTTCGAGAGCGACTAAGCCTTTGCTTGACAAAGACGGGGCTAAGCTGGGAAACGACGCCGCTTTTTGAAGGGATTCCAGCTATGGAGACACCCAAAGATGCGGCCATTGTACAAGCAGTGGAGCAGCTGTGCGGCGAACCTGCTGGAGCGGTTGCCTTTGGCACCGAGGGCCCATATCTGAACAGCATGGGCATGCAAACTGTGGTCTGTGGCCCTGGCAATATCGAGCAGGCACATCAACCCAATGAGTACCTGCCGCTTGATCATATTCATCCTGCGATCAACCTGATAAAGTCTCTGGTAAAGCAATTCTGTTTATAGATTAATGGGCAATAATGAGTAAACCCAATAATAAAATTCCCTACGGCTTTGTCGACTGGTTTCGTGGATCCTCTCCCTATATCCATGCCCATCGTGGTCGCACCTTTGTCATCTCCTTTGGTGGTGAAGCGATAGAGGATGCTGGCTTTTCCAATCTTATCCACGATATCGCCTTGCTGCATGGTCTGGGTATCCGTCTGGTTTTGGTACATGGTGCACGTCCTCAAATTGAGGAGAGACTACGATCACAAGGGGTCGAGACACAGTTTATCAACGGCTTGCGAATTACAGATGATGCCGCGCTTACCTGCGTCAAAGAAGCCGCTGGTTCTGCTCGGGTAGAGATCGAGGCGCTGCTCTCAATGGGATTGGCCAACTCTCCGATGGCCGGGGTTCGGATACGTGCCGCATCGGGAAATTTTGTTACCGCCAAGCCTATTGGTGTGAAGGATGGCATCGACTACTGCCATACTGGGATAGTACGCCGGGTTGATGCCAGCGGTCTTGAACAACGCTTGGAGTCTGGTGCCATTGCTATTGTGCCACCACTGGGTTATTCACCTACCGGCGAGGTTTTTAATCTCATCGCAGCCGATGTCGCCGCCTCAGTAGCAATCGCCCTGGGTGCTGATAAATTAATCTGTCTGGTTGAAGCCAAGGGTTTAACCGACTCACGAAAACGACTTATCACGAATATCCTACCAAGAGAAGTTGACGCATTACTGACACGGCGCAAGCAACTCCCCGAAGACCTAACACAACATCTAAAAGCAGCTGTAACAGCTTGCCGTAGCGGCGTGAAACGCAGCCATCTTATCGACCGCCAATTGGATGGCGCCCTACTCAAAGAGTTATTTACGACAGACGGCATTGGCACCCTAATTACTGCGGAGCCCTATGAAGAGACTCGCACTGCGCATATCGACGATGTCATCGGCCTGCTGAACCTGATTGAACCACTTGAGCAAAAGGGGATTCTGGTACGTCGCTCAAGGGAACTGATCGAAACCGAAATCGATTGCTTTACGCTCATGGAACGTGACGGCATGGTCATCGCATGCGCCGCCCTCTATCCCTACCCACAGGAATCGATGGCTGAACTTGCCTGCGTGGTGGTCCACCCAGACTACCGGGGTAGTGACCGAGGAGACCGGTTGCTAAATCACATAGAGCAAGTCGCCCGCCAACAGGGCATAAAACAACTTTTCATTCTTACCACACAGTCAGCGCATTGGTTCAGAGAACGAGGATTCAGTCAGGGAGAACTAACGGATCTACCCATGCTCAAGAGACAATTCTACAACTACCAGAGAAATTCAAAGGTTTTTCTAAAACGGCTCTATCCCCCCCAAAAAAAGGCCTGATATAGGTTATATCTTAGGGTATATGCTGCTCACATCAGGGATATTACCTATTTACCAAGCAAAATACTCTGTTATATTTTTAGATAGACAGCCACTCCGGTTAAGCAAACAAGTAATCAATGATGGCGGAGGTTTCCATGGACGTTCAACGACTATCTGGTTATTCCCTTTTGCTAATAGGATTTATATTGTTACTCATCAATCATGTGAGTGTCATACTTGGTAATCCGTGGTTAATTCCTGAGTTTATGAGACTTTTCTGAAAACAAACTCAAAGATTCACTTGTCAAACAAGTGACCGGATTACAAGGATTTAAATACCTTTAGTTATGGGAAAGTAGTTCTCGAATTCAGGTCATAATACGACGAATTTCGCATATATGCTCACACAGTAAACAGATAGCCTTTCCCTTCATACCATTAATTTCATTAAGGAATATTCCAAGATTTCATTAAGAAATATTCCAATATTCCTAATTTACAGGCAGATGCCAGGCTAACTATCATCTATAGATTTTAGTATCAATGAATACTAGTATGTTTAGCCTAGGGCTGTGGTTGGCTAGAATAAAAGAGCGGTCAGCTGCAAATCTAGTGTGGTGCTTCATACAAATTGACGATGATAGCGTGACGCTAGGCGCGTGCCGCCGGGAATGGCTTCTCCCTTTCCAAGGCGCGCAACAACGGGGATGACCGCTTAGCGTCTCGCCCGAAGGGAAGCCTGCTCAGGCCAGGATACTGCGTTGCAAT
>JARRQF010000367.1:0-6250 GCA_037382065.1 Candidatus Thiodiazotropha sp.
GTGGGCCAGCGCCAGAAAGGTTCCGCTACCTTGGTGCGATCCTGCCGATAGATGATGCCGTGTAACGGCGGTACCCGGGGGACCGGAATGGGGTGGCTCGAGACTTTGCAGCATCTGCACGGTGCCGCGCAAGAATTACCGGGATTCCAGTGCATCGGGAATGATCGGGCTGAGCAGGACATCCGATTATGACACAATATAACGACCTCTTTTGTATCCTACCCCCCATCTATGATTTAACATAATATACATTATGTTCATTATATGCACACCAATCTAAATTAACGTCGTTTAATTGATATCAGCACATTAGCAGTTCTGCATATTCCAGATTGTATTCACTTCGTTTATTTCTTGATGCGTATCGCTATACCAGAGTCTCATTCCTACCTACACTGTCTTTCAGGCAGTTTAAATCTGTGACAATCTATTTTTACTCAACAGTTGGACTAATGAGGCAATGACAATGGAAATCGCTACACTTCCTACATCTTTTCAAAAGCAACCTTCTTTCACACAAGCCAGCCTCGAGATGGACGAGCGTCTGGCAACCGCCATCTTCCGTATGAAGCCGTATCCCAGACCATGCTTTACACCTGAACTGCTATCCGATATTCATGCATATCAGCATTATTTGATAGATCTGGTAACTCATGACGTTCAACAGCAAGGTTACTCACCCTGGGAGTTTACGGTGCTAACTTCTTCAGATCCCGCAATTTTTAATCTGGGTGGAGATCTCTCACGGTTTATTGAGTTAATTGAGCATCAGGATCGCGAGGCACTGATGGAATACGCAATTGCTTGCATTGACAGTACTTATGCATTTCATGCTTTCGATCTTCAACCGATCACTTCGATTGCTCTTGTAACTGGGAATGCTCAAGGAGGCGGATTTGAAGCAGCACTTGCCTGCGATGTAATCATTGCAGAGCGTGGTGCTCATATGGGTTTTCCTGAAGTACTATTTAACTTATTTCCAGGAATGGGTGCGTACTCATTTTTATCGAGAAAGGTCGGGCCTTCTATAGCAAAACGCTTAATTTATAGCGGAGATCTGTATAGCGCTGAAGCACTTTATGAACTTGGTGTTGTTGACGTTCTAGCCGAACCCGGAGAATCTGAAATAACTCTTATTAATTACATTCGAACAGCTCGAAGAAGAAGCAATGCCCATAAACTTTTCCATCATATAGATCGCACTACCAGCAAAGTTCCTTACGACGAATTATTAAGTATAACCACTCAGTGGGTGGATGCCGCCCTGTCTCTGAGGAAAGGTGAGCTAAACATCATGCGAAGAATCGTGCGCGCTCAAAACAAGCGCGGGGATCACAAGGCACCTGACGATAACAAATTTCGTGCATTAAATAACGCCACCTGAATCTGTGATTGGAGCGGTACGTTTTTTTAGTGTTTGTTGTACCGCTCCATATGCAGACTCCAGTCGTTTGAGTCGTTCTGCTACTTCCATCGGTTTTGGTTTAAGCATCTCCGACTCCAGTTCCCTGGCTTCTCGAGCCAATTCTTTTGCGCCGATACCATATGATGAACCCTTTATCCCGTGAGCAATATCCGAAGCACGTAACCAATCGTGTTCGCGATAAGCCTGCCGCATCTCACCCAGGAGCAATTCTGTATCATGGCAGAAATCCTCAACTAATTTGATCAGACGAGGCCCTTTACCCAGCAGTGTAACCAATTCCGAAAATGTTGAGTCATCGATCAAATTTTGCTCACAGAGTGGCAATTGAAATATTTTAGAATTATCAGAACCAGTATCGGCATCTGCTCTATTAGAGCTAATTCTTTGACCTAATATCTCATCTACCGCTTTTTGCAGTTGGATTCCGCGCAGTGGCTTTGTCAGATACTTTGCACCGATCGACTCAACAGATTTACGCGAATCAGCACTGACATTTGCAGTCAGTATGATGAATGGAAGTTCTCTATTTCCAGTAACGTGCCTATACAATTTTATAACATCAAGACCACTTTGACCTGGCATCATCATGTCTATTATGGCCAGATCATAATCATTTGAAGTAAGTGCATCCAATGCAGATTGACCATCACTGAAAACCGAAACTGTATGTCCGGCTTGCTCAAGAAAACTACGAGTGACTTCCTGGTTCACTCTGTTATCATCAGCGACGAGGATCCTAGCAGTGTTGCTTCCTTGTTCAGTGATCCCATTTTTGTATTCGTCAAAATCAAATGTAGATCTTTGTAGGCTATGCATTACAGTGTAAAGCAACTCAAGGTTATTCAGGTCTGTTACACAGGCGCTATACCCGTACTTCCAAGCATCATTTTCTGATCGATGTTCTGAATACAAGATTACATCTCTATTTCGCAGGTATGGATACTGTGCAAACAAGAGGGTGATATCGGGTATCACATCTTCATCCACGATCACTGCAGATTCATTTACCGAGATTCCGAGACGGGTATCTACAGTACATTCAACCGCCCACTCTTTAAGACATCCACGCACACGAGTAATGATATGTGGCTTTTGACTGATTATCTTAACTCCACCGGGATAACGTAACGCCTTGGTAGCAGTGTGGTTGGCGTATTTCAACCCAATATTTACAGTAAAAGTTGATCCCATACCCGCAACACTCTCGACCTTTATCGTTCCGCCCATGAGACCAATTAGCTGTTTCGCAATACTCATGCCAAGTCCGGTGCCGCCAAAGTGACGTGTTATTCTTTCATCTTCCTGGCGAAATGGTTCAAATATGAAAGCTTGAGCCTCCTCGGAGATACCAATTCCAGTGTCAGATACCAGCAACTTGAGTGTGGCATATTCCTCCGTTTTCTCCACAACACATAACTGCACCTCCACCCTGCCCTCGTTCGTGAATTTAATTGCATTACCAACAAGATTAACCAACACCTGTCTTAGACGAAACTCATCACCATAAACGTGACTCGGAACTTTTGATTCTATCCGACGAATTAATTCTAGTCGCTTGTCCAGCGCTGCATATTCAAATAGCCCTACAACACCATTAACCATTGCATGCAGATCAAATGGCTCATTTGTCAACACCAGACTTTCCGCTTCAATTTTACTGATATCTAGTACATTTTCTATTAAATGGTGTAGTGTCGCTGCAGATGATTGCGCGCCATTGACCATGGAGCGCTGCTTATCTGTCAGAAGTGTATTATTGAGTAGTTCCAAAAGCCCAATAACACCGTTTATCGGGGTACGTATTTCGTGACTGATATTTGCCAGGAATCTACTTTTTGCAGTGTTAGCTTCTTCAGCAGCCTCAAGGGCTCGAGACAGCTTGGCTAACAAAGAGGCAATATACATAGGAAGGACGACAAGACCTATCAAGAGTCCCCACCCCATATTTTGAGCATCACGCCAGTCTTTGTTGTATCGGACAACCATAAAAAATCCGATTGCAGCCAACGCTGTCGCTGCAGCTAGATAACGATTGCCATAACGCAAACCATATCCGGACGACACCCAGAGATAGATGATGTAAAACGGTGCTGTTGTCTCGCCATAGTGGTAATGAAGATACGAAATAACACTCATATCTCCAACCATGCAAACTATTCTGCGAGTGATCGAGATGCCGGGATTTAGAATGATCGCGGCGATCATTGTGAGTGAAAAAAACAGGAATAGTAAAAGAATAACTAACCCGTGAACAACAGATTCAGATGGTGTCCCAAATAACGATAACCCACTCAAATAGAACAGTACTAATACTGTAATGGCCACCCTAAAAAAGGCCTGTTCATGTTTAGTATTTGAATATCATCATTGCTTTGCCCATACAGGTGTATCAAATACATAATTAATGCCTTTCTTCAGGCCTCACTCCTGTCCACTCATGACTCAGCACCTATTCAAAATGAACGGACCTATGGAAACTGGCAGGATGCTTATGCCAGGGCCATTCATTATGATAGCGCTGGTATCGTGCTTACTCCAATTTGTGTTCTAGTATAGGACACTACACTAAAACGTCAGAAGCTACCGATACGCAGCATGACCAAGGTACATGCTTCGAGGTAATGAATGCCTGCCTGCATGAGCCTGCTCACTAATTCGGACGATTCGGTTCCAGGATTAAAAATAACCCGTTTCGGTTTGAGCTTGATGATTTCGTCCATTAATGGTCGAATCCGTTCAGGGCCGACATAGAGGGTCAGAGTGTCGACCGGCTTCTGAATGGATTTCAAATTCGGCGCAACCTTCAATCTCTCAATCACTGCTAACTTCGGATGAATCGGCGTCACGACAAAACCTTTCTCTTTCAATAAGCAAACGGCCTGATAGGAATAGCGTACCGGTTTATTACTAGCACCCAGTACCGCAACATGTCGATCACAGGGGTTCGTCGGTTTCATTTCTTTTCAATCTGCACGGTATCGTAAATGCAACGTAATCTATCACAACTAAACAACTTCACAGACCAGCTACGCGGTTCCGGCCCACTAACAGGTATCTGATTTGTGGATGTAACTCATCCGGCAGGCCGGTATCTATGTGGATCACACTACCCTGGCTAGAGGCGATGGGCTTGCCATCCCGATAGAGGATACGATGTCCCGGGTATGCCGGGATGCGCCTCCCAGGAGTAATGATCCCAGTTAAGTTCAGGGGATCTGTGCTACTGAGAGTAATCTGCTGTTCCTCATCCTGTCGCCGGAGTACTTCACGGAGGACATTGATGGCTTCGGGTAACGCGAAGTGCTCACCGGCGAAGCCCTGTACGAAACGACCGCCCCGAATCTCTCCCCTGGCTTCCAGCCTGCGATAAACATAGAGCAGATCCCGCCAGGGTGGAAGACCGCTTTCCCGCTCCAGCAGTTTGCGAAACACGACACCGTAGCGATTCAACAACGTTCGCGCCAAATGTTCGATCCGTTGCCCAGGATCGTCGTAACTCATCGTGGGGCGCACCAGAGACCAGCGCCCACCCGAGGCTAATGGGGTGTTGACACCAGAACGCCTGCTCCGTTGTGTTCGACGTTTTAGCGGCTGGATCATCGCCCTCAACCCCTGAAACTGATCCGAGGTCACCAATCCCCAGGCAACCAGTTCCCCCAGCACCTGTTCCAACTGACTTTTCAATAGCCCGGTCTGCGGTTGCAACTCTTCGAAGAAGCTGGCGCCCCACTGCTTTAAAACCTCTCTCACGCGCAACGCGGCAGCACTTAGCCCCTCCGGAACAGGTGCTTCAGCAGTACGCCATATCCACAGGTTGGGTCGGAAAACAAATGCCAATGGGGTGGTTTTCACCGCCGGGTTCTTGCGTTTGCCGTCCTGCGGCTCGGTCGGGTTCAGACGCAGCCAGGCCAGTCGGCCGGAACCGCACAATTCATCCAAGTGCTGTGGATCATAGGGCTGAAGCCTGGCTGGAAGGATCTCGGATTCCCAGCTGCCCGCCGGCAGGCAGACGCCTTCGAGTTGCGACATGACCCGCTCTAAAGCTTCGAGTCCCTGTGACCGTTCATCCAATCCCTGCCACTGAAACAGAAAACGCATGAAGATGGCGGGACTCACCGGCTCGATCTCACGCCGCAACTGTCGTAATGTGTAGCGATGGATACGCGCCAGCAATCCCCGTTCGCACCACTGGATTTCCGCCTCCCGGGGATCGAAATAGCCCTGGATCGCGTAGCCCTCCCCCTGCAGAACCTGCAGCGCCTGCTCCACCCGTTGCCTGGATAGATTGAGCGGTTGAGCCAAAACCCGGACCGTCACAGGTCCGAGACACTCCAGGCGGCTGCGAATGATTTCCAACAGAGCTGTCTCATCGGATTCGCCCTCCTCGTCAGGCAGCGCTGTAATCACAGGGTCGAGCCTGTGTCCCGCGCAAATCCGTTGCAACGACTTAAGCCGCTCCGCGACCACCCATAGCCTGATGTCAGCATGCATCAGGCACGTCGCCCGTCGCTGTTGTTGCAAGATCTCCAGGTAAGTTCGCCAGGCTGGAAGATCACCTGGCGCAATCTCACTTTCTCCGATGAAACCCGCGATGTTCAGGGCATCGTGCAGTTCATCTGCACAGCGAGGCTGTGGCCAGGCCTCCGACTTCACCCGTAGGATCGCTTCAGGATCGAGCTGCCCCATCTCCGCGGCATTGTTCGGATCCAGGTCCCGCCGTTGTTTTACTGCCAGAGTACGCCGCTCTTCGGCAGGCGCATCGTCAAGAAAGGCATAAGGCCGTGCCGAGAGTATCTCATGGGACATAGGCGACGGGGTCGGAAG
>JARRQF010000368.1:0-3821 GCA_037382065.1 Candidatus Thiodiazotropha sp.
TACCTTGATTTTCTTGTCCGGCTACGGCCCGACACTTTTGGTAACCGCCATGGTACGGACCCGTATGCCTGGTGGTGTGGGAGGGAGGGGAGAAAGACCCCTTCCTATCCCCCTTATGCGTAGCCAATTGTGAGTACCTCATTGGTAAAATTTAAACCTTTATAGAAGTTTAATTCTTCGTCAGGACTTTCTTCGGGCTTCAGCACTAACCCGATATATGACTCCTCACCAATTTTGATATCGACGAATTCAATAGATTCAATTTCTGGAGTCATTGAAAAAGAAAAATTAAACGGAATAAATAGTGACATACCTTTCTTAGCTTCTCCCTCAACAATATCCCCATAAACCACTGTTCGTTTACCCGCAGGAAAATTAATCGTCATCGTTCCTTTTACATCAATTTTCGCTTTCATAATTTACGCATAACACCTCAAACACCGGCTTGGTGAAGTTGGCGGCTTTTTTGCGTAAGCGAAAAAGATGACAGCTTTACCAAGTCCGCGTGCTTTGACTTCGGATGATTGTTTCACTAGCTTCTTTGCTCGTAAGTAAATATTTAAGTTCTACTGGAAAATCACCAATATCTTCTGATAATTCTACTGTGCAACCCGAAGGCAAAATAAATTTCCTAATATATATCTTTTCTCTTTCTAGAAGTGCTTCATACTCACTGGGTGGTATCTGAGCAAAGCCAACCAACTTGGATTCAGATTCATTTATTCCTTTAGGGTTCTTATACGACAGAGTGCAATTCTTTGGAATACGTATGTAAACTGGGAGATCGCCATTTGCTAACTGCCTGAGTATCTTTCGGTAGTTTTTTGGGTCATATGTTTTTCGTGGGAACTGTATTATTCTATCACCATATTCTGAAACCGGGCCATACCGCTCATATTCTAGGCGTTCCTTTACCTCTGTTTCAGTTGCCCATTCTCCATGGGGGCCAAAACCGAACCTCTGGCCGTCAGTAGTTTTATAGTGTTCTTCGATTAACCTGAACTCATAATTGGTTAATGCTTCGTTTGGAATGACTTCAGTAGAGTATACTGCCGTAGCTACAGACGAACCAAATTCAGAAACACAACAAAACCTGCGCCCCTCCCCCTCACAGAGGAGAAGAACATACTGTTTATTTTCTTCTAGTTCCTTTCTACGCCACATATTTTTCTCGATACCCAAGAAAGCTAACGCCGCAAATCAGCCGAGCCGTAAGGAGCGGTAGCGACTGAAGGCGTCGGCTGGATTTGCATTGTGTACGCCCAGCATGGGCATGAACTGATGGGGTGCAAGTCCCCTGTAGGAGAACCACGGTCGATGATTGATGAACTGCATAGGTGTCCCTCTATTGAGTGAGATTCCCTGCCAAATCATCTATTTGACCTCAACTACTAGCCGAGGGCAAGGGCAAACCCGCGAGGGGATGTCTGGAGGAAGCCTAAGCGCAAAACAGCGAGCCGACGGACAGAAACGTCATATAAGGCCTACTTCTCTGGGGCAAGGTGGCACAAGACACCAAAGCCCTGTGGTTTAGGGGATAAGGTAAATGGCGCGGTTGTGCTGTGAAAGTCCATGTTCTTATCTGGGGAGATCTGACAGACAAGCGGTGCTTGCCACAGCGCCTAGGCCAGCAATGGTTCGGGTGATCTGCCAGAAGTCAGCAGAGGTCGTAGTACCAAACCGGGCCAGGAGGCCAGGAGAGGGAAGGACCAAACATCAGCCAAGGAGGAGTCTTGTTCATCTCGGTGGAGGCGAAGTTCGTGACAAACGAAAAGTCTGCAACCGGCGCTGAATCGCAGCAACCAGCCTTGAACGATAACCTCATGGAGCGGGTCCTGTCGCCCGAGAACCTCCAAGCCGCATGGAAGCAGGTCAAGGGGAACAAAGGGGCTCCCGGTGTCGACGGCATCAGCATTGAGGCATATCCTCAGTGGGCCAGAGCGCACTGGGCCGCGACCCGTCGAGCCCTGGAAGGTGGCTACTACATCCCGCAGCCAGTGATGCGCGTGGAGATTCCCAAACCGAGCGGCGGCAGCCGTTCACTGGGTATCCCCACGGTTAACGACCGCGTGATCCAGCAAGCCATAGCCCAGGTATTGAACCCCATCATCGATCCCAGCTTTTCAGAATCCAGTCATGGGTTCCGTCCGGGGCGCAACGCTCATGGTGCGGTGCGCCAGGTCAAAGGATTTATCGAAGCGGGATACAAAGTGGCAGTAGATGTGGACCTGTCGACGTTCTTCGACCGGGTCAATCATGACATCCTCATGACACGGCTCTCCCGACATATCGCCGACAAGCGACTGCTCAAGCTGATCGGTCGCTATCTGCGTGCGGGGGTGATGATCGATGGGAAGCGCCATCCAACACCCGAGGGAGTGCCGCAAGGCGGTCCCTTGTCGCCACTACTGGCCAATGTGGTGCTGGATGATCTGGATAAACATCTGGAATCCCGAGCCATGCGTTTTGCCCGTTATGCCGATGATTTTACCATCTGTGTAAAGTCCACATCTGCGGGTCATCGCGTCATGCAGTGGGTGAAGCAATTTCTGAGCACCAAGCTCAAACTGGTGATCAACGAGGAAAAGAGTAAGGTGGTGAAAACCAACGAGCTGCACTTCCTCGGCTTTACCTTCAAGGGCAAGAAGATCCGTTGGGGCGATCAGGCACTGAGCGACTTCAAGCACCAGATTCGTCGACTGACGAAGCGGTCTTGGGGAATCTCGATGCATCGTCGCTACCGGGAGCTTCGTCTCTATATCCAGGGGTGGATCAACTACTACGGTCTTTCCGAATACTACCGGCCCCTGCCTGGGTTAGATGAGTGGATCCGGCGACGTATCCGCATGTGCTATTTGAAACAATGGCGCAAGCCGCGAACCCGCATTCGAAATCTGATCAAGCTCGGTACCAGGACATTCACTGCAGTGTGTCTTGGGCTGAGTTCCAAGGGGCCGTACCGTCTGGCAAGAACCCTTGCCACGCAATCGGGAATGACCAACAGGTGGTTGGCGAAACAGGGGCTCGTCTCAGTCAGAGAACTATGGATTAAGTTTCACTATGCTGATGAATCGCCTAGTGCGGACCCGCATGCTAGGTGATGTGGGGAGGGCGGGCTAGATACCCGTCCTTACCCGATTAGGCGAATTTTAGCCCGCACTACGATCACCACCATTTCTTGACCGACCAGACACATTTAATTCGGCATGTGGCTTTCTTCGCGAATATTTGCCGGAACAGCGGTACGACTTGAGATGTGCGTTTTCTGGTTGATTCCGAATATTGCCCCAATATTCTTTCTGAACATCTTCATCGATTTCAACAACACCGGGATATAAGGTGTCATTTCCATCTTTTCTTGGCCGAGATATCCAGTATTCAATACCTGAATTCACTTCGAAATAGTTGGATTTATAACCCACACCTTTTAGTGACTGAAATTCCATGCCTTTGTAATAGAGCGTTTTGCCTGTCTTCGATAATTGAACTCGGCAAATTCGCCCATCACTAACCAAGCCATATTTGTCTTCGATGTACATGATTTCCGTTTTCATTTTTTCGCCTAACGTACTAGCTAACCGGCGCGCCGCTTGTCGGCGCGTCCGAGTTGAGCGAATTGTGTGTGCCCGGCATGGGCATGATCTTATGGGGTGCAAGTCCCCTGTACATTGTCTGGAGAGTTGTCATTACTATAGACCACTCAAAAAGTACTAGCCGACGGCAAGGGCGCAAGGGTGACCGAGCGTCTGAAAGAAGCCCGAGTGCAAACCTGCGAGCCGACGAACAGAAACTGCATATCAAGGCCGAACCCCAGGGCGAGT
>JARRQF010000369.1:0-4630 GCA_037382065.1 Candidatus Thiodiazotropha sp.
GCCTTGGAAAGGGAGAAGCCATTCCCGGCGGCACGCGCCTAGCGGCTAACCGCTTAGCGTCACGCTATCATCGTCAATTTGTATGAAGCACCACACTAGTCCAATTAGGGACTGCCAGCTAATATACTCCTAACGATTTAGCTGTTGGAACAGGATTTCGCTAAGGCTAAATATTTGACCAGACAGTACTTCAGCCACTCCTCTGTAGTAGGCGAATCCTAGTGCTGCGGAGAGCATATCGATGCTGGGTTTGGGGTAAGCTGGAATGGTACAACACCAAGTCCAAATCAAAATGAATATGAATAAGGAGTAGAGGATGGGCAAAACCCTTAAAGTGCTTGGCTGGCTGGTTGGGATGTTGGTGGTGGTGATCATCGCAGCGGTCATTTTTGTGCCGATGTTTGTCGATCCAAATGACCATAAAGAGCGAATTATTGCCGAGGTTAAAAAGGCCACTGGCCGGGATTTAAGCATCAATGGCGAGATTGGCCTCTCGGTCTTTCCCCGCTTGGCTCTGGAGCTGAATGGCCTGACTCTGAGTAACGCGCCGGGATTCAGCGGCAGCGACTTTGCCGTGATAAAGCATGCCCAAGTTCGGGTGAATCTGTTACCGCTGCTGTTTAAGCAGCTTCTGGAAGTCGATACAGTACAGGTGGATGGTGTCAGGCTGTATCTGGAAAAGTCCCAAAGTGGTGCAACAAACTGGGAAGACATGACAGGAGCGGGTGCCAAGTCAGCCGATCAAGATTCAGGCACTGCTCCCCCCAAGGCACCAAGTGATAATGACATTGGGGTCTTTGCATTTACCATTGGTGGTCTAGACGTCAGAGAAGCCAGTGTGGTTTGGGATGATAAGTCCACTGGCGAACGCTATGAGGTGCAAAACCTCCATTTGGAAACAGGGGAACTGGCACCAGATAAAAGAGTGGAGATCCGTTTTGGGCTAGCCCTATCAAGTCAGAAGCCGATGTTAAAAGGGGAAGTAGATATGACTTCCCAGTTATTGGTGAGTCCCAAAAGCCAAATTTTGAGTCTCGATGACCTTAACCTTAAAGTGAATGCCTCGGGAGAGGGTTTGCCGGAAAGTGGTGTCTCAGCGCAGCTGCAAGCTGAAGTGGTCATGAATCTTCAGGAAAATACCCTGAACCTTCAAAAGCTTAGTTTAGAGTCTGGAAAGCTCCAGCTGACGGGTTATGTAGAGGGATTGGATATCCAAAACGATCCAACCTTTAGTGGTAATATCAATATGGCCGAATTCAGTCCCCGTGATTGGATGGCGCAATTCGGCATACCTGTTCCCAAAACTGCAGATCCCGAGGTATTGAAGGCAATTCGCTTATCGTCATCATTCAAGGCGAGTGCAGGGCAAGTAGCACTCAGTGACTTGGTTGTTGAAATAGATCAAACCATCCTCAAGGGTGACCTGGAAATCGTTAACTCAGTCTCACCGACCTATCTATTTAACCTTGATGTCAATAAGATCAATCTCGACCGCTATCTTCCCCCTCCAAGTGACCAGCCCACTCGGCCGAATAAGCCGGGAAAAACAGGTACAGCAAATGCAGGAACAGCAAAAGAAGAATCACTATTTCCCTCGGAGATGCTACGCAAGCTTCAAGTTGATGGGACGGTGCGGATTGATAGTCTGATCATTAATAACCTGAATGCCAAGGCGGTCCAGCTCAAGTTGAGAGGGCGGAATGGAAAACTGAATATCGACCACGAAATCGGGCGCTTCTATGACGGCCTGATGAAAGGGGGGGTACAGCTAAATGTGCAGGGCAAGACACCGCAACTCACGCTGAATCAAAAAGTTTCAAGAATACTCGCCGGGCCATTGCTGCTGGACCTCACTGGCAAAGATACCCTGCTTGGAAGTGGAAACCTGGATATGAACCTCACCACTCAGGGTAATACCATCACCCAGTTAAAGCGGGCTTTGAATGGTAAGCTCTCTTTTGATTTTCGCGATGGAGCGATAAAGGGAGTCAACCTGGCAAAGATGATCCGTGATGCCAAGGCCAAGCTATCGGGTGAGAACATCGACGTGGTTAATGAGCCGGAACAGACCGATTTTTCAGAACTGACCGGTTCGGCCATTTTTCAAAACGGCGTGCTCAGCAACAAGGATCTGCTGGTTAAGTCGCCCTTTCTACGTCTTGAGGGGAGTGGCAAGGTATACCTGCTGGAAGAGCGGGTAAACTATTTGGTTCGTCCCGTGATTGTGAAAACCGATGAGGGGCAGGGTGGAGAGACACTGAAAGAACTGGAGGGGATTCCAATACCGGTGAAGATCAAAGGTAACTGGAACAATCCTGATTTTTCTATTCAGCTCTCCAAGATATTGGAAGAGCAGCAAAAAGCCAAATTGAAGAAAAAGATTGATGAAAAGATTGATGAGAAGTTGGGAAAGAAGCTGGAAGAGAAACTTCCCGAAGAGCTGCAGAATAAGTTGAAGGACAAGCTCAAAAATCTGTTTTGATAAAGTCCGTTGAAGATTGTGGCACTGCTGCTGCACACCAGTTGATCGTCGATATGAGCTTTTCCAAACAGCTATTAGCCTGGTTTGAGTTACATGGCCGTAAACAGCTGCCTTGGCAACATCCCAGAGATCCCTATCGGGTATGGGTCTCTGAGATCATGTTGCAACAGACCCAGGTCGCCACCGTCATCAACTATTTCAACCGCTTCATGAAGCGTTTTCCTGATGTAAAATCCCTTGCGCAGGCGAGCCCTGATCAGGTGATGCATCACTGGTCAGGGCTCGGTTACTATGCCCGTGCCCGCAATCTCCACCAGAGTGCCAAGCAGCTCATGCAATCCTATCAAGGTGAGCTTCCGGATGATCTGGAGTTACTGCAAGGACTGCCTGGAATCGGTCGTTCAACCGCTGGGGCAATTCGTTCACTGGCGTTCGGCAAATTCGCCCCGATATTGGATGGTAATGTAAAGCGAGTACTAACGCGCTACTTTGCGATCGACGGCTGGCCAGGGCAAGGCAAGGTATTAAAGCAGCTCTGGAGCCTAAGTGAAGCATTGACCCCGAAACAACGCACAGCAGACTACAACCAAGCGATGATGGACCTGGGAGCCATGGTTTGTGTTCGTAGTAAACCTATCTGTAAAGATTGCCCCCTAGTGGGTCGCTGCCAGGCATTCGCTTTAGGCGATGTGGCTCGCTATCCCGCCTCAAAGCCAAAAAAGCAGCGTCCAGAACGCAATACCTATCTACTGATTCTTCGTGATAAGGAGGGTCGGATCTTACTCGAACAGCGCCCTCCTGTCGGTGTCTGGGGAGGGCTTTGGAGTCTGCCCGAGTGTTCTATGGAGCATGAAGTTGAAACTTGGTGTGAACAAGAGTTGGGGTTTCAAGTGACACGGCTACAGCACCTGCCCCCTCGTCGGCATAGTTTCAGCCACTTCCACCTAGATATCACTCCGGTCGTGCTGCAAATGAATAACCCTGCAAAGGGCCTTATGGATGCAGGTCCGAGGGTCTGGTATAACCTATCGAAACCAGACGATCGGGGGCTGGCCGCACCAGTCACCCGCATCTTGCAAGAGATAGAATCTCTGGTGGTAAAAACTGATAGCAGCAAAGGAGAGGTTAAATGAGCCGTACCGTCGAGTGTGTCAAACTAAAGCAACAGGCCGAAGGGCTGGATCATATGCCTTATCCTGGTGAACTGGGGCAGCGAATTTTTGACAATGTCTCCAAACAGGCCTGGCAAGAGTGGTTGAAGTACCAGACCATGCTGATCAATGAAAACAGGATTAGCCCAGTTGACCCAAAGGCGCGCAAGTTCCTGGAAGAGCAGATGCACTCTGAATCTCAGCTAGGGTGGGGCTTAGCCCCACCGTATCAGATTGGGAATCTCCCAAAGTTTTCTTTAGGTCAGTTAGTTGGGCAGTGTGATTTGTAAAAAATCCATGGCCAACTACGGATTCAAATCAAAAATCAGAAGTATAGGCTTGACTCAGCCGGCCATCCCCGGTTTAATACGGCCTCTTCACTGAGGCCAGGTAGCTCAGTCGGTAGAGCAGGGGACTGAAAATCCCCGTGTCGGCAGTTCGATTCTGTCCCTGGCCACCATATAAAACAATTAGTTAACTTATTATGTGGATTCACCTATAAAAATGGCTGCTTTGCCACTTTATGGTAAAAATCTGCAAATGGCAGGTTATGGTAAAAAGCATCTAACATATTAATCCTAGTGGCTTTTTATTCTTTAGGCGTTATTAAATCCTCTGTAATTCACCTGTTTTTTTATCCTTCAGGAGCTTTATCTAGATAACAGCGCTTTTGATTCTTATCCCAACACAAAAGCATTCAGGTATATAGCACTTTTCAATTTCATCAATCGATACCAGATTGTACGGCTTTTTCCCTATTGGGTACGACTTTCGTGAGGAGCCGCGTACGGACCCGTACACACGGGTTCTGTGGGCAGACGGAGGCTGCGGCCTCCTCTGCCCCGATCCTTGGAGCCCATTGTTATGTGAATAGCAAACTAGTGTGGTGCTTCATACAAATTGACGATGATAGAAGCCTGCTCAGGCCAGGAGACAAGGCGCAATGCGCAGGGAATGGCTCGCCCTTTTCAACCTAAAAAGATCAGTTGGGCAGCGT
>JARRQF010000370.1:0-3819 GCA_037382065.1 Candidatus Thiodiazotropha sp.
ACTGTCATGGCAGGGGTTGAGTGGAGAATGGGTAAAACTGTAACGCCGTGTTCCGTTTCGACTTCCAATCTGGAACGATGTTGAGCGATTACCCGGCCGATGGTGAAGTTTTCCAACTCTTCCAGAGAGAGTTGCATTTGAAAAGAGGGAGACCAACCCAGTTGGTTGAGTGATTTATGGTTAGACATGAGTGACCCCGATGCTTAATACACATCGTTATAACAATGATAACAAGATGGGGCGTTGGCCCCGGTTATAAAACCGGGCAGAGACTCAGCGGTAGCGAACTATCAGCTAACTGCCCGGGGGGTGTTGATTACACTCATTCGTACCCTCCAGGTTTGATTGGTTAATTGTCAGTAAGTTATTAGTATAATTCTTTTCTGTAAGAATGATACATTGTTAGTGATTTACAAATATTTCATAAAATATAATTACAGTACAGTAGGTACTATCAAGTGATAGAGGTTCTCTTTAAAGAGGCGCGTAAGGCCGCGCAACATACAGGGACAGCCATTATTTGAACAACGCAGAAAACGTTAATCTGCATTAACCTAAAAAGATCAGTTGGGCAGCGTGATTCACCCAGTAGGTGACCATAACCATCGAAGCTATTTTCTTCAAAATTAGAAACCTGCTATTAGAATGGAGCGGTCAACTGATTTTTTTAGGTTCAACCTACGATCAGATCTAGGCTTATGACAAAGGTGAGGTGACGATGTCTCAGGCGATTGGCACTATGGTCGGTGAGACTGCCGTAGGCGTAGATGCTGGGACCGCAGGTGCGGTGGTCGAAGCGATGGTTGGCAGTGTCATCCCTGTCGCTGGTGCGATTGGCTTCTGCGTTGGGGCTGCTGCCGGATGGGTGGCTGACACAGCGACGCGGGGCCTCGGTGTTGATAAGGCCGTGGCGCATGGCGTTACTTCCCTGATCGATTGGGCAACTGGGGATTGATGAACCAACCCTAAACAAACTGAGGAGCGACTCAAACCTGGACCCACCGGGCCGGGTTATCACCCAATGGCAAGCGAAAACCCTCAAAACCTTCCTACGCTGAGCGAGCGTCTTGCTCGCATTGAGGAGCACCTCTCCCACTGGAAGGATTATAAGTCTCTCTGGCCGCCCCTGCCGGAATCGAAAGTCCGTGAGCTGGAAGACAAACACCAGCTCACTTTGCCAGAGGATTACCGTGCCTATATAACCACCGTTGCCGACGGTGGTCCAGGTCCTTTGCTTCACTTCGAGGAAGCAATAAAGTATGTGAATGACAGCGGAGGAATGAGCCTCATACAAACATGCAGACTTCATCCGGATGGGGAGTACTGGGCAGAGTGGGGTAATTTAGCCAAGCGCGACTACAATTGCTATGGTATTCTCCCCCTCTTCGAATCAGACTATGGTGAAGCGATTGGTCTGGTGGTTACCGGGGCTGCGAAGGGCCGCATTCTCTCTTATAGTCGGTATAATTATCGGCTCCCATGGTTCGCTGACGAGACCAGCTTTGTCGATTTCTATCTGCGATGGCGTGATGACTGGCGCAACCGACGCCCAAATGTGACCGGTAGCTTCGAAACCTGTCCAGATGTCGAACTCATGTTTCGCCAATGTAGTGAGGAGGAGCTGCTGGCGACTGCCTCAATGAAGTCACCGGAACCCGCATCGGTTCGTGCGCTCCAGCTTCTTGCCCGCATCGGACCGACCGAGCGTTCACTGCCCCTTGTTCATGAAGCCATGGCGGATCCGCGCCCCCTGGTTCGTTCTACCACCACCCCGGTTCTGGAGAAACTTAAAGCGACCTCGGAGCTGCTGACCCTGCTCAATGACGACGATGCAAGTGTGCGTGTGGCAGCTGTCTATGCGATACAAAATTTGCTTGGCCATCGCTACTTCAAAGTATCAAAGAAGCAAAAAGTGTTTAACAAATGGATAGGCGCATTGAGAACCCTCTTTAATAAAAACGAGCATGAGGAAAGCGATGTGGCTGACGCCCCCTCTTTCACTAGACTCGACGAAGCTCTGATAGACCGCATACAGATCGAATCGGTCTCGAGAATCTACTCGCTGATTGTAGATACCTTAGAATACCGTGGGAAACTGACCCCTGAGCTTATTCTTGCCCCAACTGCAGCACACCCAGATGTGCGCTATTATGCGGCCAGTTTCCTTCGATACATTGACATTGACATGCCCCAGGATCTCACCTTGGCGGTTGCACTGCTCTACGATTCGGACATCAATGCGCGCGATAACGCTATTTGGGCATTTCACCGATGGGGTAAGCCTGCTATCGCAGCTATCCAGAGTGCGTTGCAACAGGAGACAGACCCAGAGCGAAAGGCTCTGCTTGAGATCGCTCTGAAAAGGACTCGGCACTGGTTATTTCCATAGTATTAATCGTTGCCTAAGCATACATACCCGCCCATCCCATTAGTGTATACAGCCAATGTTTCTTCTAAATTAACCGGAGGCTCTTCGAGCTCATCAAGAATTCCCCAGCCTTCTTCGTCCAAGAAAAAAAGTCTTCAACCGGAGACAATCCCATAGAACCAGACGCCAAATAATACCAACCATGATGAATCAAATCGACACTTACAAGATTGGCTTCAATGTATTCCACTACCTGTTCAAACTCATCTTTGAAATTCGACCAATGAGACAAAACGGTAGTAAGCCTTTTATCGCGATCAACAGATAAGATATCTAGCCAATTTTCAGGCAAATTATTTTTATCTGCATCCGATAGCTGATCTAAAGTTAATAGCTTCGAATTGGCTACATACTTTCTTAAATAATCTAACAAATTACCTTGATCCATCATTCCACCACACTAGAGCCATTTATTCTGACTAAGCTATCAATTTGCTGCTGTACACTGCTTTTTGGTGGATTTGCAAGAGGGGTATGTGCTTGATGTGGTTGGAGAGTGCACCGAAAAGTCCTATAAACAGCTTATAGAACAATCGCTTAGCGAAGAGCAAAGGCAGCAGGTAACTGCAGTAGCGTTAGATATGTGGAAAGCTTATGCTAATGCAGTAGAAGAACGACTTCCACAGGCAGATTGGGCGGAACGCCATTTTGATAAATGGTACTCATGGGCGATACGAAGTCGCTTAGAGCCAATCAAAAAAGAGGCTCGAATGATAAAGAAGCACCTACCGAATATACTAAACTATTTTAAGCATCGGATTAGTCATGCGGTCGCTGAAGGATTAAATTCAAAAATACAAACGGTCAAAGCGAATACCAGAGGTTATCGTTCATTCGATGGGTTTAGAAATAGCATCCTATTTTACTGTGGAGGCTTAGATATGAGACCTTAGGTTTCACATTTTTCTACGAAAAACCTTTTTATGTATGGGCTTTTTTGAGTGAGTGTCTGGACTGATTGCTCCCCTTGGAGGGTGTCGCAAAAGTCGTAGGGTGGGGTTCTGTCCCGCCATTAAGGGATGAAACGTAGGATGTGGTGAGGTACGAACCGCATCCTACGCAATCACGAATTTTAGGATGTATTCAAAAAGAGTTACCTATCGATTTAAAAACACCATGGAATATCTCACTCAAATATTGGCACATGATCGAAAATTATGATGCGGTTCGTACCTCACCACATCCTACGACTTTTGCGAATATTCACGGTATGCTTTACCGCCCCATATTCAACCTAAAGTCCGGATATTGCCCATGGCATTCGTACCCATAGATCACCGCCCAACTCGGCTCGGGTCCAAATAGCTTGATAGCCATTTACCCCTCCCAGTAATGTGAGATCGTATTTACTTAAACTGTTTTCGTCTACGACTTCTCCAGAACTCCATTCA
>JARRQF010000371.1:0-3813 GCA_037382065.1 Candidatus Thiodiazotropha sp.
GGCCGTCCTCAGCCGCCACCACGGCCAGGATCGGCTGTGACAGGGCGATGTTCTCGCCGGGCTCGAGCGCGGGATGACGCGATAGGCTCCGTGGCGCTTCGAGCGCATCGACCCGCGAATGCCGATAGAAACGACCCCCTATGGGCGCATCTGCCTCTGTTCAGTGCGCCATGACCTCAGCAAAACGAAGTCTTCGTCAACAACCGCTGGCATCGTCCATCGGTCGGCTTGCATTTGGGACAAAATCTCCTAACCTCAATTAAGGGCGCTGGAGTAACCAGCCTACGCAGCACACCAACCGACATGCCTCTTGAGACGACAAGGAACGTGAACAGATGGCGGGCTTATCCTCTTCATACATCAGTTGGAAACTGGCGGTCGAAGGTACGACGACGACCACCCAGAATCTGATCCTGCAATTCCTCAACACCGCACCCAATGCCGCAGCGATCGCCGGCATCGAACCGCGGGAGGGTCCGGTCGTAGACGACCCCACCCAGGGTTATGGCGACCAGATACGCGATTACGACATCGGTATCGACGTCGCACAGCGCCTCATCAACAAGCGCGATAGCCTGGGGGGATTGACCCATTTGACGCAACTGGCTGGCATCAGCCACTTCGGCAAGGACAAGCTACACGACCTGCTCTACTCGTTCAGCCGTACGGTCTATGAGATCTCCGCCATCCAGTTCAACTGGAACAGCGCCACATTCAGCAATGACGCGCTGAACATTCGACGAAATTATGCCACCGCGGCGCCTTCCCCCTCCTGGCGCAAAGGGGTCTCGTCCACCTATGCCGACTCACCCGCGTGCTACGCCATCAAGGAGACCCAGGGGCAGACCCTGGCCATCCGAGTCGCACTCAAGGCCAATGGCCTGAGCGGCGCCTACGTACGCGCCCTGGGCGGAGGCCGCCTGGGCCCTGTTGAAGAGCGTTTCGTCTCCTTCGACAGTGCGGGCAACTCGGGCTATGAGACCTTCAAACTCTCAAACCCCACCTTTCACAGTCACGGTGTTTCGATCAATAACCTGTGGTGGCGTTGGCAGTGGCGGGAGAAACCCAGTGATGCCTGGCGAGAACTGATCATTACCCGGCACCGGGTGTATGTGATCCTTCAAGCCCCCACCCTCCCCTGGGTGCAGAGCACAGGCAGCACTGCCCTGCCCTGGACCGACGCCCTCGAAATCGCCTGCGATTGGGCACAGGGGGCGACCACTGCCATCACCGCGGCAAGCCTCGTCACCGAACGCTACAACGGGTGTGGTCGGGTCAGTTACGACACCGTGAGTGGTGCGACCATGTATGGCTGGGCTTCCTACAATTTGACCCAGATGATCGACCGACTCACCGGCGGTGTCGGCCTCGGCGAAAAGGTCAATTGCACCGACAGCGCCAACACCGTCTCCACCCTGACCAATCTTATCGGCTGCGATCTGTGGCAGTCGCGTATGGGTTGGTCCTTTGACCTAAATCCACTGATTGCTATCGGATATACCACATGGACCGTCCCGTTTGGCGGTGGATTTTACTATCATGAGGTGGCCTGGACCGGTGGCTGCACGGAGAATGATCGCGTTTATGATGGGTGCCTGCATGTGGATGGCGATGCCGACCCCACCCAGGCGCCTCATACGCCACTACTCGCGTGCAACATGATCTTTGGCAACTGCACGACGATGAACTACCGACTCAGGTTGTGTCCACCGACTGCAGGCGGCTGCGCCGTTTGCCAGCCCCAGCCGGGAACCACACGCCAACGCCGCCCGATCATCTGACACTCCGGAGAACCCGCCATGGCAACACCAACCCCGGAACCGCGCTACAACCTCGATGAATGGGCGGCTGACACCGACCTAGGGCGGCGAGTTTTTAATTATAACTACACGATGACTGGCACAGAGCTTCCGGGATGGGAGTTGGTGAAAACGGTCGACATGGCGCCTGAGCAGAGCCTAACAGAACGACTCTATATCTGGGAGAAGAAAGGCAGTGACGGTCGGCAGCTGATTCGTGTCGGTATTACCGAGACCTACGAATGGCGACGTGCTCAAGCTCAACTCCAAACGCAACTCGTCTATAGCATGCGTCCCGACATCCCGCGCGGCAAAGGCAAAATCGCGAAAATAGGTGATGTGAGTTATGCCGCACAACCTGAAGATGCAAAGTCGGTGGCCAGTGTGCTCTTTACCCGGGGCAACCTCAGTGTATCTATCAATAGTGTCGGAGAAGAGGTGGTCGATGTATCGGTCGTCGCCAGCAAGCTCGATCGTACCTTTACGGAACCACCAGCGAAGAAAGACCTTCAGAAAGAACGCGCAGAAGACCGCTCACCCAAACCCATAAAGCTCAAAAAGAACGAGCGCAAGCGACTGCTTGAAGCACTACCTGAACGGGTACCTCGCAGTGGCTGGATTAAGATCATCGTGCCCGATGGTGAAGTGATACGTGAAGATGACAGCTTGGTCTACGTGTCCGCCAAAGCGGGTAGCAAAGCTGTCGCGGAATTTGTGGTCATGCAGGAGTGATGGTTCGTAAGCTAACCGTGGTAGCGTTCGTATTACACGCAATACACAAAGTCGCCACCTCTGTTGGCTTATGTGATCCAGCCCGACAGTGTCCGGCATGAGTATCCTTATATATATAGGTTAATGCGCTACATGAGTCTCTTTTTTGCAGCAACATTTGTGAATATAGGCAATCTCCTTAATCGTGTTTTTTTCTAACTTACGTCCACAATCTATCGTTGTGTTGATTTCTTCGAGTACCGGTGCACTGAAGGGGCAATCCATGCCTTTGCGAAGCCAGCACTTCCGGGCCACCGTCACTGACCTTTCCCTACCACTAAGCCCAGAAAGACGTGATTTCCGTTGTGCGATACCTTCTTCCAATCACCGCTACCAAATGCTCGGGCGCTTTGTAGGTCAGTTTTGTATGAGGTGCTCATTTTTGTTTCTGAAAATCTAACAGTTGTTTTAACGAGACAAGGGGTCTCGTTAAACATTTTTAGGCATTTACTGTTTGACTCCCGATAATTGAGAAATGAGTTGGTTTAGCACTTTATCAGCTTCGTTGGATTCCGAAAGTAGATAGTTACCTGACCAATTATCCCAGCCCGCGGAGATAGAAATATCATTTTTCACAAATGAAGGCATTATACCTTCATCCATCCCCGCCACTGCCTCACCTTCCCGCATGAAGCCCATCTCATCCTCTAAAATTGAAACTGCCTTAAACCATGCTGGTGAATCATACTCATCAAAATCTATTGAAGCATGACCGTTTGCAGCTATGTGAATTTTAAGTTTCTGCATGTATGCCTAACGACCGAGTTTTGGGGCGGCCGGCGCTAGCCGGGCGTCCCAGCCCCGAAGGGTCGACAAGAACAAATTGTTATGTGTTGACTTCACTTGTAGAGCCTATTAATTACTCCGAATTTCATAATAAGAGCCCCTAGCATTAGCGAGAAAAACCATATACAGATGAAACTTTCCCAATCATCTACAAATGGCTTTAGCAGTAAAACAGACAAAAAAACTGGCACAAATACAATTAGAGGAAGAAAACTAAGAATCCAGACATTTTGAGTTTTAATTGCCGCCATCCTATTTACAAAAAAAGTAAGGCTATACCATATAACCCCATACACAAAACCAATAACAATTGCGCCCATTTACTAGCATTTCCTACACATAACGCTCAGCGAACCGGTGGAGGCGCGTCAGCGCCGGAGTCCGAGTTGCGCTGCTGGTTATGTGTTTCCAATACTAGCCATAAAAGTAAAATAACACATGAAACAATCGATAACGC
>JARRQF010000372.1:0-3800 GCA_037382065.1 Candidatus Thiodiazotropha sp.
GTCGGCCATTGTTGTGTTGTGTTTTTGCAACTATTGGGTAATTTGTCACTTTTTTGCAAAAATTACGCTAATATTCATTGTTATTTACTCGGAATCTGCTATTTTTTAGTTGTAAATCTACAACATTTGAGAAAACTGAAATGACCGGCCTCTACAAGACGAAAACCTGCCAGGAGTGTCCCCACCTGGTTATCAGCGGAACAGCCTGCGACTGGCAGCCGCACGAATGCCCGATCCAGAGAGAGAAAATGCAACGTCAGAAAATTTCCCGAGCGAAAGCCTTTTTTCTGACTAACTTGCTGATAGCAGACGACTTTGACGCGATACGCAGCAGTAATTGATTGAATGTAGTATTTCGGGTTGGTGCTGAGATAGAGGCTAGGTTTTTAAGCCGAGGTGTAGGAAACACGCGTCCAATGGCGAGGGTGTCGAGGGTCTTAGCTGCCCTAAATGTACCGGTCATAACTCAAATGAGACACCTAAGCTCAGGTCTTGTCAGCTTAACTCACAGATTATTTCGATCTGGTTGATTTGGTAGGGCGCAACATTCGGTATGCATAAAGAGGGACTGGATGGGTCTCTCAGGAAACGCCACAAATACTGCAGTGTTGCTGTTCAGTCCGCAATGCTGCTGGTGCTACAGAAAGGGAATTTTGAGGGCTGGCACAAGGGTGGGGTAGTCAGTACTATTCAAGTAGGTTTACCCGTAGTAGTTCAGCCCAGGCCGGACAAGCAAGTTAACTATTGTGTCCTTATAAGCTAATAGGCCAATCTATTGTTTTTCAGTACCTTACGATGGATGCCTGGATGGCTGTGTTACTTTAATGCTAGGGTATAAATTGCGAAAAATAAGATAACGATTATCACAACTAGTAATATTTTATTGGAAATAGTGGTTTCACTGGGCGTTATATTATGTTGCTTTGAATGATCATTGTCTTCATAGTCGGATATTATTTCAATAGCACGTTGCTGATTTTCATCGGCGACATGAACATGAGCAAAATCCCTCGCTGCAAGATCACCGACAGCGCCTTGTAAATAATAGCCGCCGACATAAGCATCGATTCCATTTGACTCCAGTAGACCCTTTATAATATGGGCTTCAGTAATGTCTCCTGCTCTATAAATAATCTTCATTGTTCCTAATGCATAACTTGCATTGATAACCGTCACGAGGTACGAGTATCGACTTTAAGTTGAGGGTTGTCCGAATACCCAATAATCGCGTTGAGCTGAGCCTGTGTTTTGCGATTGATCGCGAAGGATACGGCATACTATCAAATCCCAGTTGGCAATAACCCTTTTTTCCACATTAATCGGATAGATTATCTGCGGAAAGCGAGACTATCCTGAGTGTAAGATGCGGGTGAGTGCTATTTATGCAGCTTGCGTCGAGCAAATCCCGCCAAACCCAGGCCAAGTGCTGCTAGGCCAAAAACACCGAGCGTCGGCACATGTTGTACTACAGCCAAATCAAACAGCTTTAGGCTTCCGGTTCCTAGCGTGACAGCACCTCTTGTCAGGGTGCCATTAAGGAAAACTTCCATGGATCTCCCGGGGTTAGTGAAACGAAAATCAACCGCCTGACCGTTTATCGCTTGTCCGGACAAAATTACTCCGGGGCACATACCGATGTAAGGTCCGACCGCGTTCCAATTGTTTGCCGATAGGTTGGCAATGTTATCAATGACGAATGTTACTGTGTTAAGTCCGGTTGCATTAACGGGGGCTTGTGTAGAGAAATTGTTTACTCCAGTGCCTGCTCCCCCCAGAGCTTCCTCAATACTCATCGTGCTGTTGGCAAAAGAAGCGCCTGCCGTAAGAGTCAAGGTGAGCACGTCGCCATTTTGCAGCGGTCCGTTTACGTTAGTACTATCCAAACAAAAGACGATAGCGTCTCCTGCAATGTTTTCTGTAAATCCAGGTGTTTCTATTTCATCCTCGGTAACTACTTCTGAAACAATTGGCTGAAAAAAAGCAAAGGCCGGTAGACACCATAGCAAAGAAAACAATGACCAGCTCAATAATTTCAATTGCGTCATAGATCTATTCCTCGAATCTAAATTCATAAACTAACCTTCTAATATGATTAGAAGCTTCATTTGCTTGCACGCTAGGCAATCTAGGCACACAACGGTTACTTTATGCAAACCTAAAGACATGCGACCAAAATTAAATTGTGTTTAAAAAATACATTCTTTCTAGATCACACTCGGCCATTTTAGCCCACGAATCGGTACTTGTCCTGGTGGAGAATGGTTTTGGTTAAATAAATGGTGTTACTTTCCTTCGAATCTGTGCCAAATGGAGCGTTAGAGTTGCTTTTATTTTCTTGTTGTTTGTAGCAATACCGATTCACTTAGTGACAGGTTGTGAGTCAGGAAACCACAAGGCAAATAACAACCATTGGCTTGTGATCGTTGAGTATCATGTCCATTATTTTCGGAAACAGGAGCATGGATTTGCAATCGTTTGGACTAAAACAATATTCAATAACTACCAGCACGCCGGATCATATTTGAAGATTGGTATTCCGGACGTTGCTGGGAGGGACGTTTCAAATCCCAGGTGTTGCTGGTTGAGAAACGTTGCCCGGTTACCCAGGCGCAAGTTGTCAATGGCTCGTCTCAGTTAGAGAGCTATGGATAACGTTTCACTATGCTTGATGAACCGCCAATTTCGAACCTGCATGCTAGGTGGTATGGAGAGACGGGATTAGAGATCCGCCCTTACCAGATAATGTTCGCTGTTAGTCATCTGTTTTTTTGAAGGCTTGCTAACCACAAACCGCCACCTACCAGTATAAGGCCTGAAAGACGACTTGTGTAAAATTTTGCCTTATTAGAATAAATTGCTCTTCCACCATAACCCGCAAACACAGCATAAAGCATATCAAATGCGACAGCTATAGATAGATATGTAAATGCTAGAGCAATAAATTGAAAATTTGTCGGCAGTGTAGGATCAATAAACTGAGGAATGAACACAACAAGGAGCGCAAGGCTTTTCGGATTTGCCAAACCAACAAAAAAGCCGCGCTTTACAGATTTATTGTTAGTGATTTCTGTTTCTTGATGGTTTGCGGTAAGCCACGCTTTAATGCCAAGATAAACAAGATAGACCGCCCCTGCTATTCTAAGAACATCAAATGCAAAGCTATATGCTGATACAAGCCATGCCAGGCCTGCGACAACCATAGCAATTTGAATAACTTGAGCAACCGTAGTACCTAGAACCACCATTAAACCCTCACGGATACCTTTTGTGGCAGCAGTTGCTACGATTAGTGTGATATTTGGGCCCGGAATTGTGCATATGACTGCAGTGGCTGCAATAAATGCAAAAAATAGCTCAGTATTCATTGATCATAGCTCCAGAAATGCTCACTGTTAAACTTTCGAATATTTGTTTAAAGAACGTTCAAGCTTAGCTGCGCGCGCCTTTGGCGCGTCCGTTGAGCGCCTTGTGAACGCCCAGCATGGACATGAACTGAGGGTGCAACTCCCCTGTAAGAGGACCACGATCGATGATCGATGAGATACATAGGGTCCTTCTTGGAGGAAGATTCCGCTTCTAATAATGTATTTGATCTCAGCTACTAGCTGAGTGCAAGGGCAAACCCGTTAGAACATGACTTGAGGAAGACTGAGTGCAAAACTACAAGTCGACGAACAGAAATGTTATAGCAGGCCGGCTTCCCTGTGGCGATCTTGCACAAGACAGCGAAGTTATCTGGGCAGGCACCGCTTGGGATAACTCGTAGCGTGCGGTATGAGTATATTACGTAGGATGCGGTG
>JARRQF010000373.1:0-3799 GCA_037382065.1 Candidatus Thiodiazotropha sp.
AAAATGTGTGCATCGATACATTTTCCTCAGTTGTTGATTGATTTATTTCGAGGTGGAGCTACTGGCGGTGAGTATGATTGGGGAATTCAGAGGTGGAGTGAAGATCTGCAAGATGAGCTCGATTTAGCATATTTTGAAGGGCTTAGATTTTATCTTGGTAAAGTCGAGCATGCATTTGGAGACGTTGAACTGGAAACTTACTGTTCCGAAGCCAAGTTTAAGCACCTATTAAAAAATGCTCTGGCATGGCATGCCGATAAATTTTCTGAAAATAGAGAGTTTTTAGACAATGTGAAATATGACTTGGGTCTTTAGTTCCAGGCAGTACTCGTGTTATAGATAGTCTTGGAAATAAAAAATAGAAGGAACTGCTCAGGCCACAGGCGATGATGCAGCTCATCAGATAAGGACATACCGAGAGGCTATAACTTTAGCTAAAGATCCAGATGTTATAAGTGTTAATTTGGATCACGGGTATATAAGAGGTTTTATGATTTGGTATTAAAATCATTTAAGGAGGTAGGTTTAACTCCTAAGTATTTTGCGGCTGAAGGTGCTGGTTATCGAGGTGACTTCACACCGTTTGGTAGCAGTGTACGTTCCAAAGCCATAAAAAATTACTTCTCTGGTATTCATGTAATGTCTTTGGTGGTCAATCACTGATGGTAGTGACGAGCTTGGCTACGATAGTTTCGCTTTGGCTTCTCTTAGTTATATCTCGGCTAGTCACCCTGCGTATGATTAATAAGAGGTGTCTATGGATAAAATTGAAAGCGATTTAAGGTCTGCATGGAAAGAGGGTCAATGTCATGAATATGATATTTCATATATTAGAGACTTACTCATTGAAAATAAGAAGTATGTAAAGATATTTATCGATATATTCGAAGCTCAAGAACACAAACGAGATTCAGCTTTTGCCATAATACTAGAAGTTATTCCATATGATGGTGCTGTAAAATATGCGCAAGAATTTGAGAATTGGAAGCAAAGTGACTTTGAAAGCTATTATTGGTTTGATGGGCAACTTGACTTGGTGACTCGTGATGATGTATGCGATTGGTTGAATAGTAGGCAGGACTAGTCTAGACATAAAAGTCTAGATAGACACCAACTCGAATTATGTGCTGAGGTACGAACCGCATCATGAATTTCTATCATGTGCCAATATGTGTGTGCGATCTTCTGTAGCGGTATTATTTTCCTATTCAGCTTGGGGTGGGTAGTTGATAGCTGGACATGTTGGGGTTCGCGCCGCTAACCCGCAACCTACGCGGTTGGGAAAGATATTTCGAGCGATAACCTCCTTACTTTGCCTACAGGAGGTAATCCAGCAGGCATGAATCAGTTATCTCATGCACGGATTGACGTTCGATTTGATGTCGGAGCTGGATGCATTAGTCGCGCACGTCCGGATCTGTGCCGGGGATCTGTCGTGCGAAACATGGGGCATGCACGGCGGGGCTCTACTCGTTTGCCCAACGCAGAAAACGTTAAGCCGCATTAATACAAAGTCCCAATGACTATTTAGCTTCCGGTCACAAAACAGGAGTTGATAAAATCAGCATCTGAAATTATTTTAAATAAATTAAAATGATAGTAGATAGAACTTGGTTATGAAATCATAGAATATCAATGAATGGGTGGAGCATATTCAAACGATCAGGTTCCAGGGTTTGTATTGAATAGCCAAGCTGTTATTGAGTGCATTTGATTAGTTGATAACTAGATGCTCAAAACAAAACCCCAATGTAACTATTCAGCAAACGTAACTAGTCACTCCATCGGTAGAGAATGCCAAGAAAATCAAGGGCAGGGGCACCTCGCTTGTTTTCTGAGGAGGGGGGGATTCTTATAAGAGAGTAGGGGAGGGAGCCGAGCCATAGTGGTACGATGCGGGTCGGTACAGATACTCCACACAAGGTAAATCTAGGATTAGAAATACTTTCAGGTACTGAGAAAATTGGTCTGGTAGAAGCGAGAAAGCTTCTCGGATCTGGTTAGAAGCTTACTAAAGGTGATATTCGAAAGTTTATAGTTACTGCGGCAACGAGAGGTAAACTACCAAAGCGATATTTCGGGACCCCCATCATTTGTAGCTAATACTATCATGGGGTATTATTAGGAAAACATGGATTATAAATATGTCAAGGAGATGGCCATGGCAACATATTGTAAGAAACAAATCTACCCGAAAAAAACACCCTATTACCACTGCGTATCCCGCTGTGGTTAGGCGTGCATTTCTGTTAAGACATGGCGCCATAGGATTTATGATATCAGTTGGTTCATGTGTAACCTGAATGAGTCCATTGCCTGAATGGCTAATGATTAAAATTAGTTTCAAGTCATCTACCGATCTAATATGAACCATAGCTAACCGATATGCCAGACTTAAACGAACAAGGATGTCACCCCCAACTCTCGATCGTCATCCCCTCTTACAACGAAATAGCGTATCTAGGTAACCTGCTCCTATCCCTTAAAGAATCGATTCACGGTTTGGATTACGAGGTTATCGTGGTAGACAACGGTTCTACCGACGAAACTCCGGAGTTGGCCCGTAAGGCCGGCGTGAAGCTGCTTGAAATTCCCAAGAGCAGCATCTCTCGTGCGCGGAATTTGGGGAGCGTGGAAGCCGTCGCTGAAGTCATCGCATTTTTGGACGCCGATGTGCGGGTAACTAAAACTTGGGCGGAGACACTAAAACGACAGCTCAAGAACATCCGTGACTGTTACCTAATCACCGGTGCCCGCTACCTTATTCCCGAGTCCCCTACCCGTCTCGAAAAGTACTGGTTCGGCCCACTTTCTGAAAAAGAGGTTACCTATATAAACGGCGGCAATATAATCATGAGCAAAGCCACCTTCGATAAAATCGGAGGTTTCGACGAGGTGTTGAGCACAGGTGAGGATGTTGAACTCTGTGTGCGAGCAAGAAACCGGAGCGCCGAAATCCTCGTTGATCGGAATTTGAAAACCATCCATGACGGCTTTCCAAAAAATCTGATTCAGTTCTGCAAACGGGAGATCTGGCACGGCATGGGAGACTTCCAGGGACTACAGCGATTTCTTGACTCTAAGGTGGCTATTGCCGCCGTGCTGTTTGCGCTGTGTCATTTATTGCTGCTTGGCTCCCTGGCGGTAAACGCCTATTTGTTGACCCTGCTTTTCTACCTCTGCCTGCTGCTGATTAGTTTCGTTATATCCGTGAAAATCTTTTATGGCACCACTATCTGGATCATCTTGCATAATTTACCCTTGTGCTACTTTTATCTGATTTCAAGATTTTTATCATTACCGAAACTGATGATTATTGACATCCTAGCCCCCCTAAAGAGCGGCGATTCTTACGGCGCTCAAACGCGGCATTGATCCGCACTTGAGTCGCTTCGGTGGGTTCCTGCTGCTGGCGGCTTGACTGCACCACTCACTTCACAGGCTAACCAGGCGTGTCCCGTGTTTCCAAGCGATCTTATCAACACCATGGGAAGCCGATCATACCCTGGTCGTTGGCAGCCACATTACATTTTGGATTAGTAGCCATATGTCACCTATGTTTTTGCCTTAAACCTAAAAAAATCAGTTGACCGCTCCATTCTAATAACAGGTATCTGATTTTGAAGAAAATAGCTTCGATGGTTATGGTCATACCTATTGGGTGAATCACGCTACAGCGCGAATGGCACGCTTGTGGCGGCACATGGCGGCGTTGCAACTCCTTGGAATAGCGGGCTATTCCGCGTCGTTGCGCGCCGTGCATGGATGCACAAGTGTCGCGAGCACATGGATGTGCAGG
>JARRQF010000374.1:0-3790 GCA_037382065.1 Candidatus Thiodiazotropha sp.
AATGCTCGATATTTCGTCGATTAAGGTTCTGAAATGGGTGTTGCTTAAGAGGCCGTCCCTGTGCGCGTTCGAAACGAAATCGCGAACAATGGTGTCATTGCAGTTGAGTGTCTCCTGGGGCCAATCATCGGCAAGGGCGGTATGGGTGTTGTCTACAAAGCTCGCGATTTACGCAAGATGGAGGCCAATGACAATGATGATATCGTTGCGATAAAAATACTCTCATCCAATCTACGCGCCCACCCGGAATCATTAGTAGTACTGCAACGCGAAGCAAAAAAAGTTCAAAAATTAGCCCACCCCAATATAGTCACAGTGTATGACTTTGATCGCGACGGGGACGTGGCGTATATGACCATGGAATTCCTCGATGGAATTCCATTGAGCAAGATCATACAAGCCCATGCACCACTGCCCAGAAATCAAGCGATAAGAATACTCAGCAGTATTGCTCGAGGCTTGTCTTATGCCCATAGGCACAAGATTATCCATTCCGACCTAAAACCAAGCAATGTATTTATACTCAAAGATGGTTCGATAAAGATTCTAGACTTCGGAATTGCACAAGCATTCATGGCAAATGAGGAGAAATCAAGTTTTTCTTCTTTGTTCGAGAAACAGTCTTTTTCTGCTTTTACACCCGCCTATGCCAGTTGCGAAATGATTGAAAACATGCCGCCTTCGCCCAAGGATGATATCTACGCTTTAGGCTGCGTTGCTCATGAACTTCTAACAAGAAAACACCCATACGAGCGAATGGCGGCCAATAAAGCCAAAGAGAAAAAGTTAACTGTAAAGCGAGATAGAAATTTAAATTCTAGCGATTATCACGCGATCAAACGCGCTGTTAATTTTAATAAGGAACAACGCACGAACTCAGTTAATGAATTTATGCGCGAGCTCTCTGGGTCACACCCAAAGACCTCTATTTCAACCTCCCAAGCCATAAGCATTGCCCTGGTTTTACTAGTGATATTTGGAGGAATTTACACAACCAACAAAATAAAAACCTACGAAACACTCACCGCTCAACAAGCAGCCATTGTCAATAAACTGGAAATAGATAATGCATTCAAGCAAGCAAACAGATACTTAAAAGATGCGGCACAAATAGACCCCAACAACAATGATGCACTTACCCTTTATAAACACATACTAAAACTAGACCCCGAGAATTCACAAGCAATCGCTGCAATTGAATCTCTAAAGAAAATCTACATCAAACAGACGCAGAGCGCCATTAATTCCAATAAACTTGATCGCGCCAGCAAACTCATTGAAGTGATAGAAACGTCCTTTGACAAATCCAGCGAAGCACTCCAACTAAAAGACGATCTAAACCAACATTTACTAGATAAAAATATCGAGCATCTGGTAAATAAAGCTCTTCAGGAAGAGCTTAATGCTAATTACGTTAGACCAAAAAATGCAAATGCATATGACACATATCTTGAAATACTTAAGCTCGCACCCGATAACAATCTTGCAAAAGCAGGCATAGAAGGTATTCGGAGAAAAATATTAAGTGAGGCCGAATCATTAATTCATAATAGCGAATGGAGCAATGCGGAATCACGAATTAAAGATGCACTACTAATATCACCAGGCGATAAAGATGCCGTTGCTCTATTTAACGAAATCAAAGCAAAGCGCTTATCTGAGCGGTACAAACAAATACAAAGCACCACCAATAGAAACCCTGAAGATGCAGTTGCAAACACTGATGACAGCTCGACCGAGATTGGCAACAAGCTGGCATCCGAAAGACTAACCATATCGTTAAATAAGTTAGTTGAGTACCACACCAAGCAAGCCAAGTACTATAACGAAAAAAACATATTATTTGGCCCAGACAGCAGCAACGCTGCATTTTACTATAAAAAAATACTCGAGGAAGAACCCTCAAACACATTTGCAAAAAAGGGCCTTGACGCCGCCTGGACGGTCTTCATTAACACTGTACGCCGTGACGTTGAAGCAAGCGAATTTAATAGCGCCTTAAGCAAACTAGAGGAATCAAAGGACCTTTTTTCTCCTATCTATAACGTCCCGCAGATGATACTTGAGATTGAAGCAAAAAGAGACCATCAATTTAGTGAAACAAACAAGAAGAACTCCATTACATCATTGTTAACACAGGCAAAATCACAAATAAGTAAAAACAAGTGGACTGTCCCAGAAGGCGACAATGCATTGGAATCCTATCTTAAAGTTCATTCTTTGGACCCGAACAACGAGGAAGCAAACAACGGCCTTAAACAAGTGGAATATATATTTGCTTCACGCATTAAAAGTAAAATAAATAAAGCAAAATTTTCCGAATCAGAGAAAATTCTTCATCATGCGTTGAACATATTCCCTGATTCCACAACATTAAAAAACCTTAAACCCTTTATCGTCAAAGCAAAGAAACAACACGCACAAACCATTCAGAAACGAGAGTTTGATCAAAAAATCTCAGGATTAACAAGCGATGCTGAAATCGCGATGAAAAGAAAGCATTATATCCTGCCTATTGGTCAAAGCGCCTATGATCTGTACTCGAACATAACTTCGCTGGACCCAGGAAACACTACCGCCATCAGAGGACTGAGCGAGGCCGCATTTCGGGCATATGAGCAAGTCGAATACGACATCAGAAACAAAAACTATAAAATTGCCGAACTAAGATTGATTCGTTTTTCACAGCTTGATGTAGACAGCAAGCGCTATAACGATCTTGTCGCAAAACTCAGCAAGGCCAACAACACATATAGCGTTTCAAAAGAAAACCACACAATTACCCAGAGCTATCTATTGGATATGCTTATGTTTGCCAGCAAACAGGAAGCAGAAGGATCAACCTGGCCTCCTTCTATAGATAACGCCTTTACCATATACAAGGAAGTGCTTACTTTGGACCCACTAAATAACACAGCGAGACAATCACTCAAGAAGATATTTAACAAGAGAATCACTTTGATTGATGACCTAATAAGCAAACAACACTGGAGCGAAGCAGAACGCGAGTTAAACAAACTAGATAGGCTTTACAAAAGAAAAGAAGAGAGAGCAGTGATTTCATCAATGTTAAGCAAGTTAACAAAATTAAAAGACGAAAATACTCAGCAGCGATCAGTAACTAATTTAGGGACGTTTTAACTGCACATCGCCACCTGTCATAGTACCACTGCCGTATTGCGATTCTCTCTCGTGCCTTGAACCCCTTCCAGATACAGAGTTTGCGTTTTTTGCTGAGTATGGTCAACGTTTGATAATACGGGTCGCGTCATCAATATTGACATCTTCATCCTGCAAATTATTCGATACGACATCGCTGACATACCCAGAGATTGCACCTCCCGAGGTTCGCAGGGCAATCCGGGTTTCATCATCCCCTTCTGGCACTGGATCAACCAACTGCGGCATGGGCAAGGAAGTGTCATGTACAGGGTGCGCCGTGGCAGGTACAGATTGTTCCGTCTTCTGCAAGGCATCGGCCATCCTGTTGTATTCAGTGAACAGGAGCCCTAATTCATCGTTGCGCTCCTCACGAATCCGATACCCATAGTTCCCATGGTACACATGGGTGAGTGCCTTACGCAGGATCCGCATCGGAAACGTGATTCCGGTCGCAAGAAGATAGGCGACTATGACTACAGTTATCACCACTGCCAGTAGTAAGGCCAGCATGGTGTAGAAAGTAAGGTCTGCAGCCGCTACCAGGGGCGTTTGGGACATACCCAACTGAACACCACCGATCTTCTTATTCTGAAAAAAGATTGGCGCCTGAAAATCGAAAACCTGAACC
>JARRQF010000375.1:0-3783 GCA_037382065.1 Candidatus Thiodiazotropha sp.
AGCCAACGGGGACAAATGACCACAATTGATTTGCCCCTCCACTCCAGGAATAGAGCTTGATATCTGCGCCAGCCACATTGCTCATTTCCGATACATCAACTACTTTATTACTGAAGGCTGAGGTAATGGAATAGAGGCCATTTTCCACATTATCAATATGCCAGCGCTGACTACTGGTACCCGTGTATGTCTCTTGACGCAACTCGGCACCATCATCTGCATTTCCGTTGAAGACATCAAGCGACTTTCCACTGTGTGCAGGACGGATTGTATAGGTGCCATCAGCAAGTGCCTGAACATCAAACTGTTGGTTAATACCGCCATTCTGTCTGTATTGAATAATCTTTGCGCCATTATCCAAGCTATGGCCATAAACATCCATATACATGCCACTCAGTGAAGACACAATATTGTATCTCCCATCATTCAATGCATAACCAGCGTTATTTGAATCGGGTGAAGTGTCAAGATCATCTGATCCTGATGATAGAGCTTTAGTGGTACTTAGGTTTCCGAAACCAATAGAGCCATTACAGTGCAACCACTCTGAATAACCAGTGCCACCACAAGTACCGTTACCCCATGCACCGGTGTTATCATTCTGATCTTCCGCCTGGCGAACGACACCGTTTACAACGATATAATCAACCTGAACATCACGCCCGGTATCATCATTATTAAAGACGACTCGAATCTCTCCAGTAGCGTTCGTATTGACGCTGTAATCAGTCATGTAGGTGTTGGCAGTCCAGGTGTCTATGGTAGCGCCACCCACCTGTAAACTGACCGACTCACTTCCAGCCAGACCTTTCATGCGTACGATAATCGTTTTGTCACCACCATTGTCTATTTCAGAATTATCGCCTATTCCAGAAGTGTCTACAAGTTGCAGCATTTTGTTGGCATAGCGATATCCCATCTCACGCACACCAGCAGAATCCCAGTGGTATTCATCATGTATGTTAAGACCTTCAGCAGTGACGTAGTGAGCATTTGAAATAATAGAAGGAAGCTGTCTGATCAGCGTATTGTGGCTGGAGCAACAGCCTGTATAAGGCAGTTCGCCAGCGATAAAAGGAACATTCCTGATTCCAAGATCATTGCGTAGGTCAGTCACTAACTGGTTAACTCGACTAGGCCAGTTTTGATCGCCGGTATTACTTTCACCCTGATGAAATATAACACCCTTTATCACGCCTTTTTGTTGAGCCTTTTTAGCTAAATCCAATAACCAGGCGTATCCGCCATGAAAGTTATTGGGAGTTGATCCAAAGCTTGGAGCACAAGCGTTATACGCATCACAATTTTTAAGAAAATACTCGATTTTCTGCCCACCATATGCAGCCCCGACCAGTCCAATTGTTACATTTGAATCTGAATGATCGGCCATTGTCTTGCCAAAAGTATCACCAGGCCCTAACCCCAGATTACCTAAACAACGAATCAATGGCGGTGAGGCAACACGCCATTGTCCGTATGAGGCACCCAACATTGAGCAATTTTCATCTTGCAGAACCATAACGCGAGAGTTAGTTACACGGTCCTGTGCTTCGATAGTTGCAGCACCTTCCATGTTTGACTGACCAATCATTAAATAGATATGAAAGTTAGGATCTGGTTCAGCTGAAGCCGGCATTGATAACATTGATATTACTGCTGAGATGGCTAAAATATAATTTATAATTTTCAATTGGATTATTCCTTTATTAGTCTATTGTGCAGCTAATCACCTATTTAAGTAGCATTTTGACAGCAATGAGTGCATCTACCCTAATGTAGGCTAAACTCCCATAGCAATAAGTTCTTCCCAGAACACAAAAGATGAAATAATCCGTTTTAGTACCCTAAAGCTACTTAAATATTTCTTAATTATTTGGTTTTTATTACCGATGTATATTAATCACTTGATGTATATAGAAAACCAAATAGGACGTTGGGCCTGTCGCAATACTATAATCACGCTTTAAAATGAGAAATTACACTAGCGGCTTGATGTTTTCCGTGATCCAGTACCTAAATGCAAAATAGATTAAGAGCCAATTGTTCGATGAATTGGGGTCAGAGAATGAGCTCGACGAACCCATTAGACACTTGAAGCCCTGCGGAAAGGTGTCAAACAAATGGACAGAACCCTAAAATCCACAACACATCAGCAAGATTAAGTGTAATGAGGTGAATAACTATGACAACCGAACTCAGAAATCAGCTCAAATCTCTACAACAACGCCTGAAACAAATCAAGGATTCTATTTACCTGGCTAAGGCCAAAAAGAGACTGAAAGAGCTAGATCATTCCATCGCTCAAGAGGGTTTCGGGAAGATCCCTGAGACGACTAAGGACGCTCTTCGATGGCGATCTCTCATATTAAGTCAGATCGACACTTTCCATAAAGTGGAGTCCGATTTAAAGGAGAACAACCTCCTCCTAGCGATGGCCGAAGCGGAAAAGGATACAGCCACTCTGGCCGAAGTTGCCGCACAGGTGTCAGCTTTAGATGATCAAATGGAAACCTTATCCTTAAGGCTCATGCTCGATGGAGAGGCCGACCACAATAACGCTATCATCACCATCGATGCAGGCACCGAGGACTCCGAAGCTCGGAGCTGGGTGAAGGCGATCTTTCGTATGTACAGGTACTGGGCTGAATGCAAGGGTTACAAGATCAAGGTAATTGATGAGCAGCCATCGGACTGGATCGGCAGCAAATACGTGAGCTTCATGGTCGTCGGAAAATATTCTTTCGGTTATCTCAAGTCAGAGTCTGGCGTGCATTGCCTAGAGCATATCTCGCCCTTCAATACCAGCGGCAAGCGCCATACCTCTTTTGCCTCGGTCTTCGTCTACCCTGATGAGATCAAGCTAGAAGTAGACAAAAAAGAGCTGAACATAGATGTCTATAAGTCTTGCGGTCCCCATACTGCCTACAAGAACGGCTGTGCCATACGCATCACCCACCTGCCCTCAGGCATTGTGGTCTTTTGTCAACAGGAGAAATCCCAGTATCACAACTACAACCTTGCCATGAAGGCATTGAAGGCCCGCCTCAAGCAGAGAAAGACAAACCATGACAATAAAGAGGATATCGCCAGGGGTGATCAGATTCGCTCCTATATACTGTCCCCCCGCCCGATGGTTAAGGACCATCGCTCTGGCTTGAAGGTTTGTAATATCAGCAATGTTTTGAACGGCGATCTGGACCCTTTCATCAAAGGCGCAATACACCTGCACAGTACCACCAAGAAAGCGTAGTCTAGTGTGGAAACGATAATACTTCTAGTAATAACTTTTATTCTTTCAATCATTCCAGTATTTTCACGTAACTGGAAGGTATTTACCATTTCAACAGTTTTTATATAACCTCCGAAATTTCAATTATTCTTTATTTACCGAGTCCGGATCGCGATCAAAGGCACGAAAAGCATCCGGAAGATTCACTGCATGATCGTTCCTATCGCTGCAGGCTACCAAGCAACTGCAGAGTATCGCAAAATCCAAAAGCCACTGTGCCGGACCTGTCACCGCTGTCCTGCGTGATCAACACATCCTCCATCGCGATGCTGACACCTTTTTGGCAACGCTGGCGACAGTCCCGAAACAGGGCCCCCAAGCTTGGATTTATCGACGACCGTCAGCTGACACATCCATGACGCTATCTACGTTGATAGCCAAGACACTCGCATCAACTCCAAATAGTCCATACATAATCATCTCTCAGCCATAGCTAATTATCAAGATAGATGGAAGGGCTTCGTCATGTTATGCTGACTCGCCCTGGGGTCCGG
>JARRQF010000376.1:0-4987 GCA_037382065.1 Candidatus Thiodiazotropha sp.
TATCAGGCAATGGCTAGGCCAAAAAAGAGCGCAAGTTCTTACACCTTTTAGCCCTTAATGGTGGGGCAGGAACCTACCTTACGACTTTTGCGACACCCTCCCTTGCGGGAGAGGGCCGGGGTGAGGGGGATCCAATAACCGCTGAACTTCTCAACCAAAACGAAATGCTTTGCAATATTATTGTGGCAATTTGTTTTTATTATGCACGAAAACGACTCCTTTGTAGTCCAATTGCCCTGCGTTACATCCCAAGTGTCAGGCTCAATCACCCATACCCCAATCAACGTTGGTGCGTTTGACTCAAGGCAGGAGCTGTATGCGTTAGTAGCGCACATACGGATCTGCACCGGGGGCCTGGCGAGTGATCTTTGATCACGAGCTAAGGTTCTACGGCGACCCGTTTGACCGTTTGGGATAGTCTAAAGCCATTCAAAATCAGATGGTTATTTTAAATGCCACTACATTCACAACAGCGTGTAGATGGTGAGTGTCCTTGTATTACTGCGAATATATAATGAGACATCAGGAATCTAAGTCATTGAAATTATGCCAGTTAAGGTGTTATATAGAGGTCTTGCTATAAATGTATAACGAGACAAGAGGTCTCATTAATATAACTGTTAAATGTACCTAGAGATATCGCGTGATATTGAAACTGTCGTGGAAAAATACCTTTGAATCCTGTGTGCCATTTTGCGAAACAGACTCATTGAGTGATAAAAATGTTGATATGTTGGCTAATATTCTCATGGATGATGGCGGGATACCCTATAAAGAAACTATCAGCTGGTTGGATCACGCAATTAAAAACTCAGGCTTAGTTGAGAATGGTGAAATTGACTCCTTTGACTGGGATCGTGAAGCGTGGGGAGCTGAAATAACAAAGGGAGGTGTCACCCTTCATTCTTTACTGGATGAAACGTACACTCAAATGATTCGCTTAGACACTTTTATTTCTTCTCTTAAGGAGTGGGAAGCATTTTTAAATACACACTATTCTTCCAAAACTACTTATGAAGTTTCCGTGTAGTATACATTTAACAAGGCCAATTAGTGTCGCCCCTTCGGGGCTGGACCTCTCTATGCTCGACCGCTGTTGGCACCGTTAAGTGAATGTAAGGAATCAAATGAATCGTATATTATTAGTTCTGCTATTAGCTCTAAGCTGTTCATTAAGTCTGGCTCAAGATAGAGATGAAAGTGAAACCATCAATATTCACGAAACAGATGTTGAAATGAATACTGCGATGCTTAAAGCGAATCAAAGCCTTAGTACATTTACTGAACGATTCAATAATCCACATGAAGGGGATTCAAACTTTGCTCTAAAGGTGGTGGTTTCAGATGAAAACGGAGTAGAGCATTTCTGGGTAACAGACTTGGAGATTACTGGGGCAAAAGGTTAACTTCAGTCAAGATATTATTACTGACTGGTCTTATGATAATAATGGAGTTAAACAGGGGGCTTTTACATTAAAGGTGCTGTTGAAAAGAATGCCAAAAGAACAAGCCGACTATTACAAAAAAATAGTTGGGTGGAATTAATTTTACTTAACAATCAGCTCCAATATGGTTGCATCAAAATGAAATGTGGGAATATATAGAATGTGAAGATAATACAGAAGGATATGAAAACAAAGATGATGAATGTCCTTTTTAGTATACAAGGCATATAGCCAGGTTAAATGAAAACAGTTTATGCTAACAAAGCGTTCCTCGTGCTGAACTAAGCTTAGAACCTTGGGATCCCCTGGAAAGGGATGAAATGTAGGATGTGGTGAGGGGGATATAAAATAGCGTAAGCGCAGCTTACATCACTATCATGAAATATGTTATGCGAATGTCTGCCGCTTTCTGAGATTGAGTGGGTATCTCGACGAGTCCCATAAGATCAACGTAGTGGAATTGCCCTGAGGGGGGGACAAGAATGTAGGGTCAGTATTGAGCCCCGAAAAATGTAGAGTGGTTGTCTCTAGGATAAACGCGAAAGAGCGTTCGCCAGTCTTAGTGGAACGTAGTACCGGAGATCCACGCCAGTGGATCGAGAAGCATCGCTCAGCGACCCACTGAAGGAAAGGTGAAGCTGGGTATAGCGAAGAACTGAAAGGAAAGACGGGAGATACATTGAGATCACCAACCGTATCAACGCAACTTCATGAAATGGCACAACATAGCTATGCTATCGATTTAATAAAAGAGCAACATCTAATGGCAGCATATTTAGGATCTAAAGCTACCTCAGGCCTATGTCAGCCAATTATTGCATTGATGCCACCACACGTTCTATATTGAAACCCATCTAGGTGGTGGTGCGATTATGAAGCGCAAACCAGCAACTTTGCATAATATCGGCATTGACCTTAATCAACGTCCCTTGTCATCTTTCGACTGCGATTATCCTGTTGAACTCATTAACGGTTGTGCTCATGAGTTTTTATCCAATTATGACTACCAGGGTTTCGCCCGATACCCCGGCATCTGATATTTTAAGCGAAGAAGAATGGAAAGTTCTTTTTGTAACATTTAATCCTATTAACAAAATCCCTAATAAGTCGCCATCAACAAGTCAAGTCATTACATGGATTGTTCAATTGGGGAGATTTATGGCAAGAAAGAATAATGGGCATCCTGGTATTACGCATATCTAGCGCGGACTGCAAAAATTGTATGATATGACTTCAGGGTTACATACGTAACAAAATATTTATGGGTAATAGAAAGGGTCTGTGGGGAGGGCGCTGGGAAACCAGTACCTTTACCCGGAAGCCGATTCGTCGCAGCTATGCGGCTCCTCTCGGCAGAGCTTGGTCGTTATGCAATAAATTAACGAGGTGATACATGAGCGAAGATAGCACACGAATAACAGTCTACGTTAACCAAGTAGATTGCGATATCTCGATTGCGTCTGACATTTTAAGGCGAGTTGCAAAGGAAAATGATTGTGCCAATTTCAAGATCAGTAAAACGGATAAAGTAGTTGATGCGTTCTATGAATTTATGTCACTCGATAGTAGTGAGATAGATAAAATAATAAGAGAAATTCAGACGATAGGCTGCGAAAAAATCATTTGTCGTAGCTGGTTTGATAATGTTGGAGAGGAGCAGTTCTCCACAGTAATCAATGGCAAATTTGAGTCATTTGAAAGCATGGAATCTTTAGAAGATTACAGAAAAGAGGCATCTGGCGAAATATTAGCTCCAACCTTTAACTACGGAAAAGAAAAAGAAAACAAGACGGCATTAATAAGATTTCAGGTTAAGGCAAAAAGAAAGCGCGAAGCAATTAAGATATTTTTCAATGAATTTATTGACATTGCCCGTGAAGATCTAGAAAAGTTCCAGGATTCATTTATAGGGCTGGTGAAGTCTAAGGCGCATGATATCAAATGGTGTGGCTTCAAGTGGAAGGAAAGCAAAAATTGGTACGAGGGACCGAAAGCACTTATTTATGGACTGAAATTTGTCACCGATCAAGATGATTATATCTATTTAGGCTTCGACCTCGAAGGATTAGATTTGCATGAGGGGCGCTCTAGGGATGAGGATTTAGAGAATCTAATTTTTGTTCTGAGCAACATTGATGGCGTTAAGAAGACCTGGATTAAGTTTAGGCCAGGAGCTAAAACAATCAAAGAACTGTATATTTATCATCCAGGCATGGGTGACGAACCGATGGTTTTAAGACGTCCGTTAAGTGAAGATACTGAATGGCCAAAATAGCATGTATAATGAAGCAAATTAACACGGACGCTAAAAGCTGCTGTGCATCTTTTGTCTCCGGTTATTTGCGGCGTTGAGGCTGTAGAAAAACCTAAGAAGCAATTTTTAAGCGACTCTTATTTGAATGAAACTTGTTTTTATCAATACGATTGATTTTAGATTTCAAGCAGGAGCTCAGAAAATGGCTAAAAAGTGGGTAGATTTTTGCTTCGAAAATCATCTCGAGGTTTTTCTACATCCTCGTTATATGATAAATATACGCGATGAATAAAACAGAGCTTGAGCAACAGCTCAACAATAGTGAACAATTTAAGGAAATTTGGCTTCAAGGCCCAAGCGAACAGAGTATTTGCGCATTAATCAATGGAAATATCGGTTGGCTAATGTATCTTAGGGTTGAAGGTGATGCTGGCTATTCTAGTCGCAACCCATTAGAAACATCAGAAGAAAACATAGAATATATTCATTCAAATGGGCAGCGAGATGAGTATCCGAAAAAATGGGCATACCCAATAGATACCTTAAAATCAGCATTATTTAGTTTCATTGACAATGGTGCTTTACCCAAGCAGGTGGAATGGCATGACGATTCGCAATAAATCATATAATAAGTCGCTCGTGCAGGATCGTCGCTCCGGCCCCACAGCTAAAATATTATATGACAAAAAGATGATTAGTGCTAAATTTGTAGAGCAGTATGACTTTGATGCAAGTAACGTTACATGTATTGATGTTTGTAAAAATACTGTTCTTGGCAGCCCAAATTATCAAGTCGTCATCTATACGGATGAAGAACCGACATATTTATTAAAAATATATTTATTTGATGAATCCGATTGTTTTCACGAAGTGAAATATTCAAAGAATTTTATTGTTATAGGGTGTGGAGAGAAGGTCCACTTTTTCAGTATTGAAAATAAAAACATACACAGTTATGACCTAAAAGATTATTTTGGTCATTTGTACCCTTCGCATGATATCGAATCTGACGTTATAAAAAGTGACACATACGTGGCTTCAGCTTCTCGGCTCTTCAAATTTAGTCCTAGTGGGAAATTGGAATGGGAATCCGAGATTCTTGGAATAGATGGCGTAGTGATAGACGAAATAGAAAATAATGTTATTCGAGGCGCCGGTGAATATGATCCTCCAGGAGGATGGGAGAGATTTGAAGTGCGAGTTAGTGATGGGAAAATTGCCATATAACACGGCGCTCAAGCGGATGCTCCTGTCGTCGCACCGCTTAGCTTGGTGTTAGTAGCAAATC
>JARRQF010000377.1:0-5856 GCA_037382065.1 Candidatus Thiodiazotropha sp.
AAAGGGCGAGCCATTCCCTGCGCATTGCGCCTTGTCTCCTGGCCTGAGCAGGCTTCTATCATCGTCAATTTGTATGAAGCACCACACTAGGCGCACAAAGGGGAGCATAGCCGCTCTACATGATAACGAAGCCGGGGCAAAAGACAAGCAAGGTGGGATGATGATTTATTTCCTCCGCCCTTAGTGTAAAAACAGATCCATCACACTCTTGAATAAGCCTCCTGGGGCAATGGTGATACGTGCGTTCTCATGATTGATCTCATGCAGATCATACTGAGTCACCTCTACCCCAGCCTCTCGATACATCTCCGTTGATAGCCTGAGGTCATCTGACCAGCGGGAGAGGAAATCATCACTTGGTGACACAAAGACAACTCGCCCGACCTCTTCCTGGATGAGTTTCGAGGCACAGCGGGGACAGGGGGGATGGGTGACATAAACGGTACAACCGCTCAAATCCCTTTTTGCAAAAATCATCGCATTCTCTTCCGCATGAATAGTCAGACTCAGCTTGCAGTCCCGATCACTCAGGCGCTCCTGCTTATCCTCCACACCCGCAGCAAAACCGTTGTATCCCAAAGAGATAATACGGTTACCGTCAGTAATCACTGCACCGACTTGCGACGAGGGATCTTTACTCCAAGCTGAAATATAGGCCGCCAGCCCAAGAAAGCGGGTGTCCCACTTAATCATCCAGTTTGACTATCCCCGGCGGACGCTGCCTTGGCAGAGGCCTCCTCCATCATAGTCTTCAATTCACCGCTCTGATGCATCTCCAGTGTAATATCACAGCCACCTATCAATTCGCCATCAATATAGACCTGAGGAAAGGTAGGCCAATCGGCATAACGCGGCAAATTCTCAAAGATCTCAGGGTCGGCTAGAATATTAACGTAGGCAAAAGGAACCCCGCAATCCTGAAGCGCCGCAGCTGCGCGAGAAGAGAATCCACACATGGGAAATTGGGGTGTTCCCTTCATATAGATCACAATTGGGTTACTCTCAACTTGCTCTTTTATTCTATCCATAACATCCATCGTCAGCACCTCATTGGTCGTTTATCGTGCTTATATTTAATTCACTCCTAAAACGAGTGAAGCACGTATTTAATTTTAGAATTCTAACCCTTTGGCATGAAAGAAAAAACCCGCGACAACTCATGTTTACATATTCATTGCTAATATTCATCCAGCACCAAGCTGATACCTAATAGCTCAATAGCTGCGCCTCAAACCTAATCAGGCTTCGTTTTTGGTAACTAATGAATTTGACACACCTCAAGTATAGAAGTTAATTATCAAGCGTTTACTTAGCGGTAGACCCAAAAAAGTCAGTTGGCCGCTCCATTCTGTAACTAATTGACTATTATTACAGAAAAATTATTCGATGAAGCTAGTGTGGTGCTTCATTAGGGTGAGCTATGCAATTACTAATTTTGTGACTAAAGATAAAGATGCCATTAATCAACACCGTAGAGTTTCTCTGCTTGAGAGCCATATTGGCTTTAAGCTTGAAACCATACTCAAGCACGTCCTAAAAAGCCGGGATAACTACACCCATGAACACTCTGAGCGGGTGATATCACTGGCTGAATCGATTGGCCATCGACTCCACCTTAATGATTATCAGATGGATATACTCTCGCTTGCCGCAGGGTTTCATGATATTGGTAAAATAGGCATTCCTGATCATATTTTGCTAAAACCAAGCAAGCTCTCCTGCCAGGAGTACAATGACATTAAGGAGCACCCCATCATCGCCTCCAACATGCTGCGCAGCCTGGGCAATCCGATACTCGATACGGTAGCTAAGTGTGTTCTCCATCACCATGAGCAGTGGAATGGTAAAGGCTACCCAAACGGATTGAAAGGTGAAGAGATTCCTATAATATCACGGATCATCTCCGTTGTTGACGCCTTCGATGCTATGACGACGACTCGCAGTTATCGCAAACATATCAGCAAACAACAGGCTCTGAAGATGATTGAAGCGGAGAGTGGTAAACAGTTTTGCCCTAATGCTGTTAAGATCCTGCTGGATATTTTTCAGAGTGCTCCTCCTGATAACAGTACGTCAGGATAAGATCAAGGCTTCTGATTCCGCTCTTGCAGCTCCCGACAATACGCCTTAGCCTGCATGGCAGCGATCATCGGCTCTTTTCCTTCTTGCTCAAGCCTCTCCTGCATTTGCCTTTGGCAGTCTTGTAAAGTAAAAAAATCGACCTCTACAGAATCCGAGCAACCAGCCATGAGTATCACTGTTATTACTAACCAGGTCTTCACAATAGGTTTAACACAGAATGGCGCGGTCAACTGATTAATCCAGGATATCGCGCATGAATTCAAAAAAATCGCCTCGAACATATTTCAATGCTGGCATCGGAAAATACCCCTTCGGCCGATCAATCACTAAATCGGGCAGAATACCCCTAGCCATCGCTTTCAAAGGATATTTCCCTCCCTCCCGCAGCTTCAGTTGTGGTGGGCAACGGGCCGCCAATTCGACCAGATGATGATCAAGAAACGGCACCCTCGCCTCCAGTCCCCAGGCCATTGTCATGTTATCCACTCGCTTTACCGGATCATCAACGATCAGCATGGTCTGGTCCATATGAAACACCGCATCAATCAATGTATCGGCATCACAGTCTCGTAACTGTGACGCGATCAGCTCACGGGTATAGTCTCCACCCCCGAATTGGCGAGTAACCATGCGTAGATATTCGTCGTGATCACGATCGAAATAGTGTTTCGCAAAGCGCTCCACTGGCTCGCCTTCTTGCTCATCCATAATTCGCGAATACCAGAAATACCCACCAAACACCTCATCTGCTCCCTGCCCAGACTGCACAACTTTGATCTGTTGCGATACCTGTTCGGCCAATAGGTAGAAAGCCACAGCATCCTGACCAAACATTGGCTCAGACATATTATCCACCGCCTCAGGAAGCCGTTTCAGCACTTCGCCGTTGGGCACTAAAAACTTATGGTGCTGGGTTTTGTACATTTCAGCGACTGGGTCGGAATATTCAAACTCATTCCCTTTCTCCTCTGGTTGATCCTCAAATCCCACCGAAAAGGTTCTTAAATCGCTAACGCCCGCTTCAGCTAACAGGGCAACCAGCAGGCTTGAATCGAGACCTCCAGAGAGCAGCACGCCTACTGGAACATCGGCAATCTCATTGCGTTTACGCACGGCTTCCCGCAACTCGTGGTGAATAGCCTCAAGCCACTCCCCCTCTGACATTGCTCTGTCCGGCCGGGTAGCTGGATAGTGCCAATAGCGACGAATTTGCTGGGTGCCATTTGCCTCGACCATCATGCTATGCCCGGGAGCCAGCTTGCGGATGCCCTGAAAAACTGTATGTGGTGCCGGCACCACGCCATGCAAGGTAAACTGATAGTGCAGCGCAACAGGATCCAGCGAGGTATCTACCTCACTGGAAGCGAGTAGTGCCTGGGTATTGGAAGCAAATTGTAGGCGCTTTGTATTCTGGGTATAGTAGAGCGGTTTGATACCAAACCTATCCCGAGCCAAAAACAGGCGCTTGCGCTGAACATCCCAAACCGCAAAGGCGAACATGCCGGAAAGATGGTTGACGCAATCTTCTCCCCAAGCATGGAAAGCTTTAAGAATAACCTCAGTATCGCCATCGGAGAAGAACTGGTAGCCTAACCCCACCAGGGTCTTTCTTAGCGCTTTGTAGTTATAGATCGTGCCATTGAAAACCAGGGCCAGATTAAGCTTCTGATCCACCATTGGTTGATTGGCATGCTCCGAAAGATCAATGATCGATAAGCGACGATGACCAAAACCAAGTGAGCCGTCGCTATAGCTCCCGCTATGATCTGGCCCTCTGCGGCGTAACCAACGACACATTTGATCAATCGCTGACAAATCTGCAGATCCACCATCAAAACGCAACTCACCACATAATCCACACATGTTTAATATCCCTAAAATTTCGCGGCAACAAAAACCTGTATAACCATATTCAAGCTGATCTGACACAGCCTGCACACAGAAACACGATCGAACAATCAATCCGCACCGGGATATTACACACGAATGTGCCTAAAAAAATCAACGCCTTACCGAGCTACGCGAAAATCTCCGTCATTCAGGGTGGGGATGAATAGTGCAGATACCGCAGGTGTCCGCTGTTGCTCGATATATTGTTTGATGATGTCAATAGATGCACCACACCACCGCATGAAGAGGCAAAGTACGAGGATATCAACGCAGCATAGATCGGTGAAAGCGATACCGCACAAAAAAACCAGATACAATCTCCCCCTGACAAGGCAACAGAAGAACAGGATAATGTCACGGATGACTAAAATACCACAACACACCCCGCAACTAGAAAAAGCCAGAGAAATATTACGCCAGCGCTTCGGTTATAGCGATTTTCGACCGCCACAGGACCAAATCATCAGCCACCTATTGGATGATGGGGATGCGCTGGTGTTGATGCCTACGGGGGGTGGCAAATCACTCTGCTATCAAATACCCGCCATACTGAGAGCAGGTGTCGGCGTGGTTGTGTCACCACTGATTGCCCTGATGCAAGACCAGGTCGATGGGTTGCGCCAATTAGGGGTAAAGGCCGCCTACCTAAACTCAAGTATGCGCTACGACGAGGCAAAGCAAGTTGAGAAGCAACTCATAAATGGGGAGTTGGACCTAATCTATGTTGCTCCAGAAAGGCTCCTCACCCCGCGTATGCTCAATCTGCTTCAGCAGACTCAAATCGCCCTTTTTGCAATCGATGAGGCCCACTGCGTCTCCCAATGGGGGCACGACTTCAGGCCCGAATATATTCAACTCTCACAACTACAGGAACAATTTCCATCAATCCCCAGAATCGCGTTGACAGCTACTGCTGACCTGCCAACCAGGCGAGAAATTATCCAACGACTTGCCTTACAAGAGGCAAAACAGTTCATCGTCGGATTCGATCGACCCAATATTCGTTACCAGATCATGGAAAATGATGGCAATAGCCGCAATCGGTTACTGCGTTTCATTCAGGATGATCATCCGGGCGATGCCGGAATCATCTACTGCCTATCGCGCAAACGGGTAGATGATATTGCCCATTGGCTACAATCCCAGGGGATCACAGCACTGCCTTACCATGCAGGCATGAATAACCAGACTCGCCAACACCATCAAAGCCGTTTTCTACGTGAGGAGGGAGTGATCATTGTGGCCACCATCGCTTTCGGCATGGGAATAGACAAGCCTGATGTACGTTTTGTAGCACACCTCAATTTGCCAAAAAGTGTCGAAGCCTATTACCAAGAGACCGGTCGCGCTGGACGGGATGGTCTACCAGCAGATGCCTGGATGATTTACGGCCTACAAGACGTCATCACCCTACGTCAAATGCAGGAGAGCTCAGAGGCCGATGAGGCCCATAAGCGGGTTGAGAGGCACAAACTTGACGCTATGTTGGCGCTGTGTGAAATCACTACCTGCCGCCGCCAAGCCTTGCTAGGGTACTTTTCCGATCCTCTTGATCAGCCTTGCGGAAATTGCGATACCTGTCTACAGCCTCCACAAACCTGGGATGCCACCCAGGCAGCACAAAAGGCCCTCTCTTGTGTTCACAGAACGGGGCAGAGATTTGGTGTCAACTATTTGATCGATGTCCTACTTGGTAAGAAAAACGAACGCATCCAAAGATTCAACCACCATCTGGTAAGCACTTATGGTATTGGTGTCGAATTCAGTGCCAGTGAATGGCGTGCCATTTTCAGGCAGCTCATTGCCCATGGCCTATTGGCAGTTGATATCGAAGGCTATGGAGGCCTGCACCTCATAGAAGCAAGCCGCCCAGTGTTGCGGGGC
>JARRQF010000378.1:0-2331 GCA_037382065.1 Candidatus Thiodiazotropha sp.
ATGATAGAAGCCTGCTCCGGCCAGGAGACAAGGCGCAATGCGCAGGGACTGGCTCGCCCTTTTCAAGCATTGCAACGCAGTATCCTGGCCTGAGCAGGCTTCCCTTCGGGCGAGACGCTATCATCGTCAATTTGTATGAAGCACCACACTAGTATCGGGCCTTTTCTACGACTAGTAGCTTGCTGAGAAATAATATCGCCACTTTCAAGCTCTAAGCGAGCCGCAGTAATATTTCCTTTACGTAAGCTTTAACAGGAAAGTATTGATTCCAAAGAGCTTGAGTCTGCTCTGCTAAATCAAGGTAAGTTGATTCTCTACCTCTAGGTACATTATTAAGGAGTATACCACCATGAACTAATTCATTAATCCCATTATTTGGAGCAATCCTATTAGTCGATACTCCAGACGCCCTTACTCCATCAGTTGAAGCAAAACCGGCCCCTTTTGGACTGCCAGTTTGCGACAGACCCTGCTCAATCATGTTGTTTTGCGAAAGGAAATCTCTATCTGCCTTGACTCCCTGCTGGTGGGCCTTATCATACGATTGATCGAAGCTACTCTTCCACTGTTTTTGCTGGCTCTCTGCCATCGTGGAAAAATCACGCCCCAAGGCATCGTGGTTTTTCGGATCGAACACGATGCCCTGGCTGTCAAAGTTGTATTGCTTGACGGTTTGAATCACCTCCCTATCAACATTCACTCCAAGCGAACTCAAATTGTCTTTAACGGCGGCAGTATCGGCTCGCGTAAGCAGCTCTTTGTGCCGCAACCATTGCCAAACAATCTAAACGCTACTACGCCAAATCCTATTCAATCAATCTTTATGGCAAGCAACGCGAGGGTCTGGCCCACGATAAAATCGTGATGCTTAAAACACTTAAGTGTTCAGTGCGGATCGTTTGGGTTTATCGGAAAACTCAGTGGGTCGCGCTCTTTACAACAGATCTCGATCTTTCTTTCGAACAGATCATTGAGTATTATGGCGCTCGCTGGAAAATCGAGTCGGGCTTCAAGAAAATCAAGCAGGAAATCGGCAGTTCAAAAAGCCAGACCAGGAACCCTCATACGGTGACCAATCACCTTAACTTTTGCATGATGGCCGACACGGTTACCTGGATCTATGCCGATCACCTTGATCAGGCCCCTAAGCATTTTTACGCTGTGAATGACCGAGCACATTTCGCTTTCTCGGATGTGAGAAAGCTCATCACCCAAGCGGCTCTTGATAAAGATTTTGATATCGTTTTCCCGAAACTGAACAAACGAATAAATAATTCACTAATCGACGTGCTATTACGCATGGTCGCACAGTAAAAAACGGAAAACTTCAGCTATTCTTCTTTTCTATCGCTAATCAAATCTGTAACCCGAGCACGATCTACGACCTCTTTGGAAGTTCTAGCTGTAATACGTGCCAATCGCTCTTTTATAGAGTTTGGAGTTAAGCTAGTTTTCTATTTGCTTCACTCAACTTTCATTAACAACCCATCCTAAATAACCACAATCCTCGGATATATAGTTAGAAGTTCTAATCACACTTACAGATAATTCAATTGTCTCAATCGATAGTATTTTAGAATTCTCAATTTTAATTAGTACCCAATTATATGGAACATTACAATTAGGACACTCCCAAGTTTCAATAATAGAAATACAATTTATACCATCAGGTTCATTAACAATGAATGTAACCACTGTCTTCTATGTTCTCCGTGTCTAATTCTAATTTATCACCTACACCATAATGCTGCATTTCCGGTTTTTTGCAAACTTTAGTTTGCGTATTTGTCGATTCGTCTGACTTAGAGATGCAACCATAAACAGGGCACATCAGTTCGCCAACAAAAAAATCAAACGAATATGACATAACTATAAATCCAAGTATTTATCTACCCTTTATAGGTATAACCATCAGAGTTTTACCATTTATTTCGACTTTAAAACCATCTGGAAATGCCTGTGGTATAGGTTTACCTAATTTAGCAGGTTTAATACCACTCAATTGAAGTAGAGGATTAAAAATCCCTTTATCTGCTGTAATGAAAGTTAGGGTTGTTCCTTCTGTAAAAAAAGCATCAGCAACAATTTGTCTGTCATTGATTCCTTTAGCTCTACCAACTTGAAATGGCTTAACATTCTCTAACTCAGAAAGAAGAGCTCGATATTCAGGACTGTTTCGGCTAACTGTAAGATTAACTAAAATGGCAGGTATGACTTGTACTTGCGGTACTCAACCACCGGGTAATATTATCTAATTTCACCCCTTTCCAGAGGATCCCGAGATTCCGAGCTTAGCTCGGCACGAGGATTTGCCTGGTTAGCTGCTTTTCG
>JARRQF010000378.1:2353-8679 GCA_037382065.1 Candidatus Thiodiazotropha sp.
GCGTGATCAGCGATGTAATAATCGCTAGGATTCCATACCACCAATTGAGACGACGAACCCCGATATTGCTAATTGACGCGCCTGATGAAAACTTACCACTTAGACCAACCATATTTATAGCTGCCCACCCGAAGAAAATTATGAATAGGATAGACACACCTGAAAGTGGTATTCCGAGACTATCTGCCCAAGGAGGGTAGCTGCCCCTAAAGAACTCTAGAAATGTATCACCGATATAGCCCGCAGTCGTCAATAGTGCGGCGCTAAAACCGAGAAGTACTATCTTCCAACTTGCATTTGGCGATGTAATGTTTTTCCAGCCTTTCCGTACAAGAAATATTAAAAATAGGCCGAGAGACGAAAATGTAGCCCCATAGTCTTGATAACGAAATTTATTTGTTAAGAACCTATCTCGCAGGTCATAGAATTCTCTAAAGGAGGTTTCTCTGCCTAATTTGGTGCGATCAATAGAGTGATAAGCTTCTGTATATGCAGCCTCATCAATGTATGCATTAAGCGTAAACGAATACGCAAATAGTACTATTCCTAGAAATGTTAAATAGTATCCGATCTTATTCATATTCTTGCAACTAACAGTTATATTAACGAGCCCCCTTGTCTCATTATACATTATCAGTATGTCGTGGCATTTTAAATAAGCATCTGATTTTGTATGGCTGAAGAATCTTGTCGATGACCTCCTGACCCTCGATACTGGCGACCACTTTAACTTTGCCTCCACACTTCGGACAGATCGATACATGACGTGAAGGAATTCACTAATGCCCTGAGTGCATGGATACACTGGAGCGGTCGATGTTGAACACGCGATTCAGGTGTTGCAGCGCTTAATAAGGGATGGGCCATTTCCTGCGAGTCGCGCCTTGATCTGAGCGATGCTTGTAGCCCATCACTTTTTGATATTCATTGGCAGGCCGTCGTGTGTTTGCTCACCAACTGCGTTATCAAAACTTGCTGTTGGGGTTCGCAAGCTCACCCCAACCTAGTGGCTATTTTGGTGGTGGCAATAACTGCTTGAAGGTAAGTGTCAACAACGACACATAGCCATTAGGACTTGTTACAAAACCAGATAACATCCTATTCTGACATTGGATGGATGTAACTTTTACACTTTGATTGTAATGGTTGTAACGCAGACTAACAATTTTTGAGTCTTCAGCGTGAAGGGAGAGTGTAATATTCCCGGGCTGTTCAATATCAAATGGCTGGCTCCATGAAGCAAAACCATAACCAGATCTAGGATAAGTTCTGTTGCTATAAAGCAGATCTCTATTCCTGGCAACAATTATCTTTTTTCCTGAAATTACTTCCGGATAAATAGGGCCACTTGAATATGTCACAATGTCCTGGCCACTAGTATTAACAGTTAAATTGTAACCAAGTGTTGGCTGATACTTGGCTTCTTTGTATAGATTACTTATCATCCCTAAGCAATCTTCAGCGTATGCTCTGGTCGCAATAAAAGTAAAAAAATTGAAAGATAGAATACAACAGCATACTTATGGTCAGGCTTTCTCATGGCACTCTCCCTATTGAATCTTAGATCTGTTTGATCGTGACTAAGTATATTTAGCCATCAAGCAACAATGATGCGGTCTGCATATTCAAGACCGTACATTGTTTGTAAATAATTGCTTAGCATTTCGCAAAACTTACGACTTAACCATAATTATTATGGGTGCTTTCCGCAATGACTTATTCACGTAATATATGGCATTAATTATGCAGCATGATAGCGGAGACAGAATCCCTATGCCCCATGGTCTTTCTGAGATTCTGAGGAATTCGGTAAGCGCTACGCCACGTCACTGCGAAGGGGGTAGGCTCAGACCATGAGCCTGTAGAACAGAAATTTATTGTAGTGCCATTTTTATTCTTTATTTACCAGTAGACCTTGATCACCCCCTCTGATAGCCAGCCAGGGCAATTGCACTACAAAGGACTCGTTTTCGTGCATAATCGAAGCAAATCGGCATAAAAATATTGCGAAGTATTTAGGTTTGGTTGAGAAGTTTAGCGAGCTCAGCGGTTATTGGATCCCCCTCACCCATGCCCTCTCCCACAACCTACGCGGTTGGGAAAGATATTTTTTTGTATGTCTGATTGGTTTTCTATCCCCTCATCCTGTCCTTCTCCCGGGAGGAGGGTGTTGTAAAAGCATGCCGCGAATATTCGCAAAAGTCGTAGGATGCGGTGAGCGGTGCGAACCGCATCAATAGTGCGGTGACTCACGAACATCCATGATGCGGTTCGTACCTCACCACATCCTACATTTCATCCTTTAATGGTGGGACAGAACCTCACCCTACGACTTTTGCGACACCCTCCGGGAGGGAGAAGGGACGCAGGTCACGGCACAGGTCACGGGGTCAGGTCTTTGATTTATGATTCCTGCTAGACTAGACTTCCCAATCGATCAAATACTAGGTAAAGGAATACCTCATGGCTCGACCACTAAGACTAGAATTTGCTGGCGCACTTTACCACATCACCTCTCGCGGCAACCGCAGAGAGTACATTTTTGAAGATGACGAGGACCGCCAGCAATTTCTTCTACTGATAATCAGGTCTATGAAGCGGAGGGAAAAGGGAAACCCAGCCCCTGGCAGGCATTAAGAAACCAAGTCTATCTGGGTAGTGAAGCTTTTGTGGATAAACTCCAAAAACACATCAATTTGGACAAGGGTCTCGAAGATAGTCAAAGCATATCAAAGTGGTGGCTATACGCTAAAAGAGATTGGCCAATATTATAAATTACACTACTCTACCGTCAGCGGGATTATTAAGAATCACAAATCAAAGACCTGACCCCGCGATCCTGGTAATCGAAAAAGTGGACTATCTCGCCTTCAAGGACCCGATTGATGGCACCCTCCGTGGTTTCGTTAGCAGCTATGATTGTCTATTACTGGCATGAGTTTCGATCTGCTTGGGGGGTAACTAGATTCCGGCATGCGCCGGAATGACGGAGGTAGATGAATAATGGCGTTTTCAATTTTGCTCTAATATGAACTCCGAAACTTGAGTTATTAACATGGTTTGCACCTCTCAATATACCGTTAAGAAGAAACACTATGAAATAGCGCATTGTTGCGAATTCTAATACCCCAGATATGGATTCAGAAGAGTTGACTGTTTCTGATAAATTTTATTTAAGATTGGATATGGAAATGATATGAATGTATTGAAATCAAAGCGCGGGGTGATAAGGGGATTTCAAATCCCACTTACCGATGCATAGTTCATGCAATCTTGATATAGGGCATTGAATAGTGATTATAAAATTACGAGTCGCTGTTCTTCAACCATACTTACTGCAAGGAGTGGCTGATTCGCTCTTATGTTGGTTTGGTTGGCAGGATTTTATCGGATTACTCTATGGCTGAGTGTTATGCTCTTGACGCACAGTAAAAATATGCATGGACCAAAGGTTCGGTTTTTCAATAGAGTAATCCGTTATTTTCCAAATCAATAGCAAATCGTCAAGGAGTGTACAAATCCGATCAAAACTGAAAACTAGGAGTCAATAGTGAACAATCGCTACTATCCACGCATTCAACTTTCCCTGGACATCGACCTTATTAGAAGAGGTCAGCTCGTTGGGAGCGCGGTGACTAAGGATATAAGCCTGGGTGGAATGACGCTGTTACCTGATAAATCTACCCTGTATCCCAACGATATTGTACTGTTGCGTATATGGATAAAAGGGGAGTTGCAAACGTTACGCGGTTTTGTGGTTTATACCTCAGAAACTCGAATCGGCATTATGTTTATCGGCATGAGTAAAGAGGCCACGCGAGCCTATTTCAATTTTCTCAGGGATATACAAGTGCCACTTAGGGCGGCACTGGATAAATCGAGCTAGCCGCACTATGAGTGATAGATTGGTGCCTGAAAAAGGTGCATGCCATTTATTGTTGTTTTCCACCTCAGGCCTTTGTGCTTTTGGATTCTCAGCGAAAAATCTGGGCAGTATTACCGCGTCAAATCCAGTTAGCTGTCTCAGCAGTAATTGTGTCTGTATCTGCACAAATTCGCTTAGCCTGATGAGTCCTCCTTGACTGGAGAATAGGGTTAGCTCGAAAGGGTCGTCCGGTGCGAGGCGACGGACAATCTGAAAAAGATCGAGTGTGACGGTTATGCTGGAAGGGGTGGATCCGGACTCGACCAGTAATGCTAGGCTTGTCATGTCAGTTTTCACCTGTTTTTTGTCAATTCTGCCACTCCACTCAGAAAAACCCCAGTCGCATGATGTCCTTGAAATTTAACGGGAGGTCATGAACGATGAAAAAACTTGGCTATCTGCTGGCGCTAGTACCGTCACTACTGATTGCTGATAGCCCCCTCAAAACTCTGTATGAGATGGGGGGTGTATTAGTGACTCCGGCATCACTGTCGAAAAGTGTCGTGGTTGTTATCGACGCGCAGAGGGAGTATGTGGACGGTGCACTACCGCTCGTGGGGGTTGATACAGCTCTGGCACAGGGACTGCGTTTGCTGGTACGTGCCCGTGCTTCGGGTACTCCGATTATTCATGTAGTTCATCGTGGTGGCGGAAAATTGTTCAATCCGGATTCAGCCTATTTCGAGATTGCCAAACCAATGCGTCCTGAGAAAGAAGAAGTGGTGATCGAAAAGCGCTTACCTAACGCCTTTGCCGGTACCTCTTTACTGGACATGTTGAATAAAACCGGGCGTAAAAAGCTTATTGTGGTTGGTTTCATGATGCATATGTGCCTGGAATCAACCGTACGAGCGGCCTTGGATTTGGGATACACTACCACGGTAGTGGCTTCTGTAACGGCGACCCGGGATCTGCCTGATGGACAGGGATGTACCCTGCCAGCCGCTCGAGTCCAGGAGGTAACCCTGGCTGCCTTGGCGGATCGGTTTGCAACCGTGGTTTGGGAGGTTGATGAGATACCGGAGTAAAGGATTGAAATCCTGCTAGTACTTACTTAAACGAAAAATTATTTTGATATTTCCTCTTATTCCGCTTCGCTTTATGATCGCAGTAAAGCTTGGATACAACGTATTCAAACATTTGCCAAAGGTGTTGATATGGTGAGTATATCTTAAACCAAATGCTCTCTTCCGATGCTCGTGCCAGATACGACGGTGGTATTGGTATTTTTGTTGAAGTTGGCGATGGGGTCCTTGCCCAGCACATCCACCAGCAGCAGTGTCACGCCAAGTATAAGAAGAATAACCGCCATCACCCATGTATATCAAGGCAAAAACTGGGGCCTGGATATGACTGAATCCCCCGTCTAGCCGGCCTCAATCTATTCAATCTACTGGATTTTCGGTTGAAACCGCCCTCTTCCACGGCCTTCCGGCATAGTTCAGGCAACAGACTTCCAGGCAACCTATCTTTCTGTTGCTGTGCCGGTTAGAGAAGGGTGAAACCCATAACTATGCAAACCAGTCTGAATCTGGTGAGGCCCGCGTACCAGGCAACAGCTCTGGCGGTGACGGTAATACGCCTTTCTTCATGAGGTGCACCAGAGAAGTGGTGCATGGATGCACCGTTTACGGACCTAAGGATGGAATCTTGTCGATAATCAGCTGATCCTCAATACTGGCGATCACCTTAGCCTCACCGCTGCACTACGGACAGATCGACACGTCAATGTTGAATACCCGTTTGAGGCGTTGTGCCCAAGTCATGGCTTGGCGGCGGTGTTCTGGTGTTTTGTCATCTCGCTATTGCGTTGGGTTGCCTTTGCCCCGTTTGGCGGGTGTTACATCAACACGGTATTTGCTGTTGGGCGCAAACACGCCATGGAACCGGGTCAGGTTTACTCTGGGCTTGGGCATGAGCGCCGCCACAAGCATGCCATTCACGTTGTAGCGTGATTCACCCAGTAGGTGACCATAACCATCGAAGCTATTTCCATACCCGTGATATTGCCACCACTGTCTAAGACCAAAATAGATGAGACACCCGTTCAAATCCGGAAAGTGTGATAATGCAATCTTAAAACTGAACAACGATAGATTACTCATTTTGAGTGGGTGTCTCATCTATTTGATGATCGATTCATTGATCTCTTTCAATGACGATAGCTTCACATCTTCATCAAAGACTCCACCGGACACCTCAAAACAAGTGATCTTTGACCTTTGACGGTATCGATGACGGAGTTGGATAAAAACTTGGATAAAATTTATCTACAAGCGTTAATGAACTATTATTTAAATCCACATTTATTGAATATTGAGTGTCAACCTCATGGAAATGACTTGCATCCAAGACACCTGAGCCTATTCGACCGATGATTACTTCATATTCATTCATTGTT
>JARRQF010000379.1:0-3740 GCA_037382065.1 Candidatus Thiodiazotropha sp.
CGATTACGCTTTTTCGAATTGATGCGAAAAGACTTCCGACAACTGATGAGGGGTTAAATGTCCTTACAATTGAACCAGAAAACCCTCCTTCTAATTGGCTACCATATTTAGATCGGTTACCAAAAGATCCATGGGGTAATGAATACATTTATAAACAAGAGATACATCAAGAAGTAGATTTCGTAATTTATTCAAAAGGACCAGACGGATTGGATAATCATGGTGCGCACGATGATGTTGTAAATTGGAAAAAGGACTATAGCTGTGAACTAAATTATTGTTGCCCAACAATTTGTGCGCGGACTCGTGATTTCATAACCATAGCCACAGTAATTTCCTACATTATTTTGTTAGGGTATTTATTTTACACGGCAACATCATTTTTAATTAAAAAAGATCGGGCATAACCACGTCATTAATTTCGACTCGCTACCGCTCGTGAATTATGGCAGAAGTTATGCCTCCAAATTAGACCTGCGCTGTGAAGATAAAGCAATAGGGTTTATCATAGGGGAATGAAAGCATCACTTGATCACCTGCCTGAGCAAAAACAACGAGAATTACAAAGAGTTATTAGAAGTACCGGGACAGTCAACGTTTTGGATCCTCTCAAAGCATCAAAAACAGATGGTTATTTCAAATAGCAGTGCTTTCACAACAACGATTAAATAGTGAGTGCCCTCGTATTAATATGTCCTGAAGAAAACTTATGAGTACTAAGGTAAAATTTACAGATAATCGTGAACACCGGTTTGTAATTAGCAAACCAACTTTGGAAGACCCAACACTGGTGGTCTGTCCAAAATGCGGTGGAATGGCCAAAGTGTTCCCATTTGGGAAGCAACCTGATTTAGGCTATAGAGTGCGAGTTACATGCTCTAGCTGCTCATATGTGGAAGTCAAACAAGGAACATCCCAAAGTTTTTATTGGCTATAAACAGGACATCCACCCATAAATTCACATACATGAGTAATATGCGTTCAGCTAAAGCATTCCTGCTGACATTACTTTTCAAACAGCAAACAGAGACTTTCATGGGTCTTTGGTTCTTACAAAAAGTGATGGAAGACAACTTGCCCGTTTTGCCTTATGTTTAATACTCGTGCTTTCCTTTGCTTATAGATAATCTATACTCGTTAAATACCTGATTAGCAGTGAATATTTAGTTGATGGCAGGGAGGTTGTGCTACGAATACTCCCCTCCTCCCTAATGCACTTAGCAGGCGAATTGCACGTTATGTTTCCGTGCAAATTGCCTGTTACTTCTAATGTTATGCGGTCCACCAATGGCAAATTTTTGAAATTAGAGGGAGGCTCGTTAAATGGAGATTAATTGGGATTTCATAGAAACTATCGCAAAAGGAATTGTTGTAATAGGCGGTATGCTGGTCTCGATATATCAAATCTACACTCGATTGCCTAAATCTAGGGCATCTTTAACCCGCGATCTTGAAATATTAAAGATTCTAGATAAGGATGACCCAGCGTATTCAATAATTAGAGCACACGTAGATAGGCAAGTGACAAAAATCTATCAGCCGTCATTGTTGCCAATTAAGACTTTTAAAATTCATAACTGGCCAAATCTTTTTATTGGCCTGATTTTCTTGTTTGTATTTGCACCATGGACATACTCTCTCTATAACGAAGGGTCTTGGTGGGGAGTTTTAACTGGTTTTCTCGCGGTCGGAGGACTTGGAAATATAGGAATGGCCTTTGATAAAAATATTGCTAATCGAAATGAGTCAACCGCATAACAATGCCATAAACTCGGACGTCAAAAAGCTGCGCCGGTCGTTCCTCCCTATGCAGTATTTTGCCTCCGGTTATGGCTCGCGTTAGCCTCTTGAAGAAATATGCATGGTAAACTAAAATCGTATGCATGATCCTGGAGGCTACTATGAGAACCACTTTAGATTTACCCGAAAACCTTCTAAAGGAAGCTATGAAGGTTACCCACACAGACACCAAAACGGCTGTTATCGTTAAGGCTCTGGAAGAAATTATAAGAAAATCAAAGATTTCTGACATAAAAAAGTATAAAGGCAAGATAGATCTCGATATCGATCTAAATGAACTGAGAGATCGCCATTAATGGAGGTGCTCGTAGATACCTCGATATGGATTGATTATTTCAGAGGTGGGAACAACTCAGAGCGAGTCGATTTCCTAATTGACGAGAACCTGATTGTCACAAATGACATTATTCTGGCCGAATTAGTCCCGTATCTAAAGATCAAGAAAGAGACAAAAGTCATAAAGCTATTAAATGAGCTTAATCGTCTTCCCATGAGTATTAATTGGGAAGAAATAATTGAGTTTCAAGTTAAGTGTTTAAAAATTGGGGCAAACGGTGTTGGTATTCCCGATCTATTAATTGGCCAAAATGCAAAACAGAATAATTGTAAAGTTTACTCATTAGACAAACATTTTCGTTTAATGAAGCAATCAATAAAAGTGAAACTTTACGAATAACAAGGCTAACAAAAGCTATTGAGCGGGACAAACCTCCGCGGAGCAATTTTTATGCTTGAATAGCACAAAAATCACGCCACTACGGTTTGCCCCTCATTGCTGGCATTAGGTTTATTACAGATGTTTGAACGCAGAACGATAAAGGTGCTTTTTTTAATTGCTGTAGCATATGCAGGACTTTGGGTCCCCTATGTCATTTGGCAAGGGAATTTACCAGCCTATCTGACCGCGCTCTATGCTGTTTTGGGGCTCGTCAACACAATACCCGTTTACATCTTGAATGGTATAGGAATTCCTGGATTGCTCCAGAATAATGGTCACTGTGGATGGGGGTGGTGTGGTCCAACTGTTTTTGGTTACGTTGTGCTTGGAACGTTTTGGATAGTTGTCGCATGGCTGGTTGCTTGGTTTATTTCAAACTCGCCAAGTGCGGGCAAGGGTCGCTCCTGATGTCGCGCCCCTACTGCAACCGTTATCAGCCACCCTTCCCAAGGAAAATAAATTGAACAAAAAGGGAATTATTGCACTAATCTTAGTCGCTCTTATTGCTACTTTTACAGCACTTGCACACCTATCATGTATATTACTTGGTCCATCTTGTTACAAGGCTCAATTGGCTCCATCAGAAATTGTTCAATCTGCAACAGACGGTACGCTTTTGGCTCCAGTTAGTACTGTTGTAATTTCTGCACTTTTTTTGTTGTGTGCTGTATTTGCCGTTTCAGGAGCAGGGTTTATTAAGAAGCTGCCTCTCTTAAAACCAGTGCTAATCACCATTTCCGGGTTATGTCTAGTCAGGGGGGTAGTTACTATACCTTTTTCACTTCTATTCCCAGAAATGGTGAGCACATTTAGTATTGTCGCTGGATTTATTTGGTTTTTATCGGGCATTTTATACTTATACGGTTTTCGCCATGTCCGTAGTTCAGGCTCATAACAAAGCCATCAATAATCGCCAGCGAGTTGGCTGGACCTACGCTGCATTGCTTCGTTGGTGCTGGTCGAGGGATTACCTTAGAACCGGGACAGTCACCGTTTTGGATCGTCTAAAGGCATTAAAAACAGATGGTTATTTCAAATGGCAGCGCTTTCCCAACAACGATTAAATAGCGAGTGTCCTCGAATTAGCTCGCCTAGGAAAAGAGCTTTGCGACGGTTTTCATGGGTAGGTAAAGACGGACATGGTCGTTATGGGGGTCCAGTATGTCACGCCTACTGCCTGATGAGTAATCATTATCATCTGCTGATCGAAACACCCGACGCC
>JARRQF010000380.1:0-5973 GCA_037382065.1 Candidatus Thiodiazotropha sp.
TCTCTACGGTGCTCATAGCTTTTACCAGAGAACTTATCCTCACCACATAGAAAAGCGCGTCTAACACAGCGGGATACACAATGATAATAGGGCGTCTCTTCTAGGCAGATCTGTTTTTTGCGAGATATCGTCATAGCCTTATCCTTAGCTTATGTGTAATCCATGTTTTCCTAAGAATAACTCATGCTAGTGTTAGCTGCAAATAATGGGTGTCCCGAAATGTGGTGCCCCGAAATGTGACCTTGTTTTGTTGGGAAAGCAGTTTGCTATTGTGGTTGTTCTTGACTATTCTCTGGAAATCTGAAAACTCTTGGTTATGAGTAAATCAATCATGGAAGCAACAATAAAAGACTCAGAAGTATATAAAGAAATAGCATATGGTAGAAATGATATTGAAATATGGGATGATGATTACATTGAAGATGGCTGGGCTTACTGGAATATCGTATCTAGTAACGAAGGAGTTGTAAGAAAACTTGCCTATTTAAGAATCAAAGAAAATCAACTTCAAAAAAGAACCTATGATGACAAAGGTGATGATTTATGGGTTCTAGTAAAGTGAAACTCATAACAAGGCGCTCAAACCGACCCACTTCCGCAGCACATGTTTTGTGCAAAATCGTATCCATGAAAACTGTAGTTAAAAGCAAATATATTTTTTTATCAGCTATGGCATCGTTCATCATACCGATTCTATTGATGGTTCTGGTATTTCTATATGGTTTTGGCCCACCGGAATCAGATTCGGATGAGATCCAAGGATTTGTTGTTACACTTATGCTTTTTCCAGTAATATTTTTATTCCAGCTGGTTGCGTATTGGGTAACTGGCAAGTATCAGGTGCGGCGAAGTAAGCCTTCTTTAGTTCTTGGTAGTGCGGTAGGGGCCATTTTGGCTGTCCCTCTGTCTGCGATTGTTTTTGCCATTGCATTTAATACAGGAGCAACTTTGTGGGAGGCGATGCTTGGTTCAGTTCTTTTTATGTTTCTACCCCTGTGGGTAAGCTTCACGCTAGGTTCATCTGTACAATATTATTTAATGGTGTGCGATGCCTAGTATAATGCCTGAAGTGCAACAGTAGAGCATAGTTTGAGTGCTACATTTAGACAATAGAGTGTTTATTGCTAACAATTCAATTCACGTGGACGTATGGATCTCCAAAAATTGTATGCATTCGCATTGCTTATTATTGCATACAATTTCCTCCACTCAACATGCCAGTGATTTCGAGCATTCTATCCTTCATATAAAGGAAATTATGTGAATAATTCATTTGATAATCTTCCAATTCATTGGCAACAATGGATTGAGCAATATGCAAAAGAAGCGAGCAATGGAAAATGGAATAGATTAGGTGCAAGTGACTTTGATGGCTCTGTAAAGATCAGGTTTTCAGACGGCTCATTTCTGATGTTTGAATATGCTTTTTATGCCATCGATGAAGCTAAAAATGAGCTGGCTGTATTCACAGAGCATTGTGGTTATCATGTTTTTCCTCTTTCTGATGATCTTGAGTATTCATATAATGTATGGGCGGAATCACTAGCTGATAAGCATCAAGATAATGAATCGGAATAGAACAAGGCTGTTTCACTCGGAGCGGGCTTACGGTGCAGTTGGTTTTGTGGTTTTCGTTTTTCAATATTTTTCGTTTATCGGCGGTCTTCGTAACGCTCAGTCCGATCGGTGAACAGCAGCGTTATGTTTTAAGAGGCATCGAGTGAGTAACGAGATTCCAGGCGTATTTTATGATGACCCTAAAATGTCATCCGAAGACCTCGATAAGATCGTCATATTCAGTGAAAATGAATGCAAGAATAATTGGACCGAATATGTCAGTGAAATCAGTGGTCACTTCATGCAAATGGCTAACGATGAGTGGCCTTCAATAATTGTGGACGGCAACAATTGCTGGTATCGCTGGGTGGATGACTGGAATGATGATGATTATTCTCAGTTCAGTGCTAAGTTGAGATGCCTAAATATTCCAGGCAAAAGTGTTCTTTATATATTCTGGATGAAAGAGGTGGGTTTAAAAACGACTTGGGAAGTTTTCTGTAAAAATTGGGGTAATTTTCTGTACGAGGATGAAGGTTGCATTTTGGTTTTACCTGATTTCACAGATGCATTGGTTTTGAGTAACGGTTCTGCATGGTTTGGCAAGCGTGGGACCCCAAAAACATCACATATCGGGACACACAATGTTTGAATCTGCTCCACTATATCGTTGAATTTCTGTATTAATAATGAAAATCAAGAGCTTAAATGGCGGCTATTTGATGGGTGTCCCAAAATCTGCCCTTTATCAATGCAGATTAACGTTTTCTGCGTTGGGTAAATAATGGATGTCCCCAATGCCGTGAGTAACTCTTGACTTAGTTGGGGTGTCCATATATGTCTTGACTGGTTTTCTGTTTTGATGCAAGATTTGGATGGATATCTTGACTAGTTTTCTGACTAGTTTGCTCGGAACAAATTTCCGCTGCGCTCTAAATTTGCCGCAGAGCGTAGCATTAGAGCTTGTAATAAATAATGGAAAAGATTCCGATAGTAAGAATAATCATAAACACCTTTGTAGTGCCATGGAATAATTTACAATTATTTTCATACGCATTATCCGTACCAATATTATTGCTTGTTTGTGTTTTGGGAGTATGGTATAGCACATCTACAAATACAGTACTCAACCTAGTATTCTACTGTCTTTACTTTATTGCCTTTGCGTATCTGGCAATAATTTGTCATCAATTAATCCTTAAAGAAAACGCATCATTACAAGATGTTTTATTGCCCAATATTTCAGTGCTTCTACGTTTTATAGTATTAATGGTCGCTGTTTACCTTTTGGCGATACTTATTAAGTACACACTTATTACTATATATATAAACGTGTTATATCACACTATATCAGGCGATCTAACTAATGAAGCATTAAATCAAAAAATGAGTCAAAAATTTGAGTTTGGTCAATATATTGCATATATCCCATCAATGTACATTTTTGCTAGGCTTTGTCTTGTTTTTCCAGCAACAGCTCTAGGCTATAAACCTAGTTTAAAGTGGTCGTGGAAGGCAACTAAAAACAATCATTTTCATATTTTTGTTATCGTTGTATTATTTCCCTGGCTATTACGATTATTTTTAAATGCAATATATCGTGAAAATTCAACACTAGTGGAACAAGTCTCAATTGCTCTGCTTACGTATATAAGTACTGCACTAGGAGTTTTTGCAATTTCATTAACTTATAAAGAGCTTTATCGCATTGAACAAGAAAAGCTCTAACCAGGCATTACTCGTGCCGAGATAAGCTCGGAACCTTGGGATTCCCTGGAAAGGGATGAAACTGGTTAATGTTACCCAGTGGGTGAGTATCGTAAGATACAAGTCCTACCTGCCCAAAGTCTGGCCGACAGGGCAGTAGCAAACTCTGAGGGCAAACCCGGTAACGGGAGTCCGAAGCCAGGGGGAGCAAGAATGCAGGGTCTGTATTGAGCCCCGAAAAATGTATAGTGGTGGTCAATGGATAAACCTGCGAGAGCGGGGGAAAGCCGACAGTCTGTAATAGCTGGAAGGCAGCAGACCTGAATGCGACTGGCAAGCGTTCAGGTCACCACCGGGGTCTGAGGCCTGGTCATGTATTCAAGAGGGTAGCCCGGGAACTCGGGAGAGCCGAAAGTTTCCCTGTTAGAAAAAAGGTAGTGGAGGAACCTTAACCAAATACTCCTGGCATCAAAATACTCCTGGCATCAATAAGCGACCTGACTTACTGATGAGTCCGGTGGTGACACTGGAGACACAAAACACAGGGTAAAACAGGGTATCGTGGGAGGATAGTGAATAACGAACGACCACGAGAGGAGCGTTCGGCAGTCTTAGTGGATCATAGTACCGATAGTCAGGAGTATCTGGCTGGGAAGGTGGGGAAGTTTTGCTCAAGCGACCCACTGAAGGGAAGGTGAAGCAGGGTATAACGAAGAACTGAGAGGAACTACGGGAGATACATTGAGATCACCAACCGTATCAACGCAACTTCAGGAAATTGCGCGACAGGCTCGTCAACATCCAGAAAGGCTATTCACGACGCTCGCACACCTGATGGATGTGGACTTTCTACGAGAAGCGCATAGGCGGCTCAACAAAAAGGGAGCACCCGGACTCAACAAGGTGACGGCAGCAGACTATGCTGAACATCTTGAAGAGAACCTTACTGATCTACATAAACGCCTGCGAAGTGGTTGCTACAGAGCACCACCGATAAAGCGGGTGTGGATTGAAAAGGAAAATGGAAAACTACGCCCCCTTGGCATACCAGAGTTCGAGGACAAGATAGTCCAAAGAGCTGTAGAAATGCTATTGAGCACGATCTATGAAGAGGAGTTTCATGACTTCTCTCACGGCTTTCGCAAAGGTCACAGCCAACATAAGGCGATCCATGAGCTGCGTGAGCATTGTCGGCAACTGAATATCAGCTGGATATTGATAGCAGATATAACCGGCCTATTCGACAATATTGACCATCAAAAACTGCTCGAATTCATACGTCGGAGAGTCAACGATGGAGCAATACTGCGACTGATCGGAAAATGGCTGAACGCAGGCGTGATGGAAGAAGACCGACTGGAGTACCCAGACAAGGGAACGCCACAGGGCGGGGTGATTTCGCCTTTGCTCAGCAACATCTTCCTCCACTATGTTCTAGATGACTGGATCGCCACAGAAGTGAATCCACGAATGAAAGGCAGATACTTTATCATCCGCTGGGCTGATGACTTCATCATTGGTTTTCAACAGGAAGATGACGCCAACCGGGTAAAAGAGGTCCTACCAAAACGATTTACTCGCTTTGGATTGGAGCTTCACCCCGACAAAACGTCACTTATCCGGTTTGCAAAGCCGAGAACGAATGCCAAAGAGCAGTGGGATATTGGAACATTTGATTTTCTAGGATTCACCTTCTATTGGGGTGCAAGCCGCAGTGGCTACCCCATCATCAAGAAAAAGACGGCACGCAAGCGGCTTAACCGATTTCTGAAAATGATGTGGAACTGGTGCAAGGAAAATCGGCATGATCCCATACGAGATCAATACCGAACACTCTGTAGCAAACTACGAGGCTATTATCAATACTTTGGCGTTAGAAGTAACTACAAAGCGATAGAGGCAGCGTATGAGCACACAGAGAAAGCGTGGCGATACTGGCTCAGCCGACGTAGCCACAAGGGAAAAGTCTTGTTTGAAAGATTACAAGAAAAATTCCCGCTTCCTAAACCAAGAATAGTGCATAGTATCTAATGTTAAGGGCAGCAAAAGTTATGCGCCAATCGGGGTGTTGCCTGATTGGTTTCTCTCTTGGAAATGGGGGAGAACCGAGGAACCGTATGAGGGAAATCTTCACGTACAGGTCTGTGGGGAGAGCGCCGGGTAACCGGTGCTTTTACCCGGAAGCGGACAAGCCACTGAATGCGGCGTTAAATGCAAATGAATAAGACGCACAGGAGCGTATTTATCAAAGAGGTAAAGGAGGCTTTTCCTGAGCTTAGAGATAAAATAAATAAGCAATACGGCCTTTTGAATCTTGAAATGCATGCGTTTCTTGATTTTGTTCAAGAGCAAATTAATGTCGGAAATAGAGAAAATGTAATTAAGGCATTTCAAATAGTTGAGCGCCATTTTAAAAATGGAAACGGATCTTGGTTTGGCGAAGGGGAGTCATAGCTGGGCAGTTGATGTGCTTCCAGTCATCCTCCGCCAGCCATACGAGGAACTTCGAAAATATTATGGCATTTAACAATCACATCAAGTTCGCTCCCTACGGTCGCTGGACCTCGCTAGCGCTCGGCCGCTTATGTGAGCGTTATCGCGCCGAGCAAAGCTCGGCGTATCTTGCGGGGTGAAAGTCCCCGTCGGGCAAGGGCTAGCCACCCACCCGTATCGAGTCTTGGGTCCATGGCGGAGCGGTAAGGAACCGTG
>JARRQF010000381.1:0-4360 GCA_037382065.1 Candidatus Thiodiazotropha sp.
TAGCATCGTGCGTCCCTTCTCCCCCCGGGAGAAGGACAGGATGAGGGGATAGAAAACCAATCAGACATACGAAATATCTTTCCTAACTGCATAGGTTGCGGGTCAGGGCAATCGCACTATGTTGATCTTATGGAACCAGTCAAGATACCCACTCAATCTTAGAAAGCGGCAGGCATTCGCATGACACATTTAATAATAGTGGAGTAAGCTGCGCTTACGCTATTTTATATCCCCCTCACCCTGGCCCTCTCCCGCAAGGGGAGAGGGGATGCGGGCTTCGAACCCTGGCGTGGACGAGCCATTGGGGTGCCACATAACTCGTAATGTGCGGTATGAGCATATTATGTAGGATGTGGTGAGGTACGAACCGCATCATGGATGTTCGTAAGCCACCCCACTATTGATGCGGTTCGCACCGCTCACAGCATCCTACGCAATCACAAATTTTTTGGCGTATTCAAAAAGAGTGACCTATCGGTTTAAAAACACCATAGAATATCTCACCCAAATATTGGCACATGATCGAAAATCATGATACGGTTCGTGCCTCACCACATCCTACGTAATAGGCTTATCACAGGTTACATGCTGGCTTCAGCATCTAAAGAGTTACCTACTATTTCTCCACGAAGGGTTCGAAGAGCACCAAGCATAGCCTTCTGATAATTTACGGCAGTAGGCAATCAACTCCTTGGGCATCGTTAGCTGCCTTGCCCATTGCATGGCGTCCTGCTATATGAGCGATATTACCAGAAATATACTTTCCAATTTGACTTTTACCATGGATTTGAGCGACAGTCCTCCGCTTAACGATGTATTCACCACAGAATCTTATAATGCATACCTAGGCAACTGTGAGAGGATAGCTACTAGTTCATAGATGAATACGCTAATACCAAGGGCGACAACTGAACTGATCGAGGGGTTCCATGTCAGTAGAGTTTCCCGATACCCCTATAGCTGTAAACCAATGTAGTAGAAAAAAAGGAGTACCAGAAAGGTACCAGCAAGCGAAAGTCATTACTGGTATATGTCTGGTGACAAGGTGAGTCTAAAGTCATGGAAATCAATTATTAATGCAGGATACTGATACTGGTTTTATTATCAAAGATAGTAGTGGTGATGTGAATGGAATAGGCCAATCCAACAGCCGATTGCAGCGAACTATAAAGTACATCACTCTCCATCTGGTGCCACTTCTGGCATTGGTCGTGATTGCCATGGCGATGTTGGACGCTAACCCTTTTACAGGGGAAACTATTGCACCCTTCGATATACTCACGCGTATGCCTGGCTGGAAGAATACAGGGATCACTAGCCCGGTCAAGCACCATAAACACTCAGATGTGCTCGACTTCAAGCTACCGTCATGGCGATTCGCCCGGGAGAAATTTCGAAATTACGAGCTCCCACTTTGGAATCCCCTGGTATTAGGTGGAGAGCCGCTTTTATTATTGGTGACACGCTCCATACTAACACCAGCTTTTGCTGTCTATGCGATAATTGATGATGAAGCTAAAGGACTGTATGCCGCAGCACTGGTCAATCTATTAATTATTTCTGTTGGCAGTTATCTTTTGCTGTTCAGTTTGGGGGGTAATCGTTTCGCGGCCCTATTGGGTGCGGTTGTATTCAGTTATTCAGGTTTTAATACATCCTGGTTTCTTTGGCATCACATCAACACGAGTATCTGGATACCCTGGGTACTCTACTATGCAGTTCAGATTATACAAAGCAAAGATGTTCGCTACATTCCCCGGATCTCTCTTGCCTCGACAATGATGATCCTGGGTGGGTTTCCCACAGTAGCCGTTTATGGATACATGGCGCTTGTATTATTGCTCTTGTCATGGGTAATTTTCTCGCGTTCCTCTTTTTCTGATGTGTTAAAAGGGAGTGGCCTGGTTATTCTGGGTTTGTTTCTCTCGTTATTACTTTCAGCTATCGTTATTTATTGTCTCGATGAGTCGCTTGGAAGGCTTGATCTTGGATACCGACGCGGTGGTAGTGCGTTCCGTTCTGCTAAAGACTTATTGCTGTTTGTACTCCCCTTCCATGATGGACCTTTGACGCTAGGCAGGACGGGGTATGTCGGAATACTGCCATTAATGCTTTTTTTCCCAGCCCTCTGGCTGGCTTGGAAGCGTGGTATTGATTGGAGATATGTCTGGGGTATCTCGTTAATAATCATCATCGCCCCCCTGGCATTCGCCTGGATTCCCATGGACTACATCAGGCAGATACCACTGATTGGGACAAGTATGATCAGTCGACTGATCTTGTTGATAGGATTGGGTTTTTCAGTATTATCAACGCTTGTTTTGGTCGCCGCATACAATAAAGGCATTCATCGCGCCCCCCGATTAACGTACCTGATTATGTTCATTTTGCTATTGATACAAGTGGCTGATCAAAGACAGGTATTTCAAGTGTTGGTTGGACATGTCAAGGCTGAGACGATCTATCCCAAGACGTCGACGATTGATTATGTGCGTGGCCATACAGAGCCGCTACAGGGTGTGATTTCCGATCGTGGCTATCTATTCCCCGGGTTGTTATCCGCTTATGGTTTGAGCGAATGGTTTGCTCATGGTTTTCGCACGCAATCAGAAAAAGATCTGCTCAATAGTATCGTCGAAAAGCCCTTTCTCACCTCTACGGCGGCTGGCTTTTCGTGTAATCAGATTCGGTTTGATGATGCCAATGCCTTGGCATATTTGGGTAAAAAGTTTGTTCTCTGTTCAAATATACCAGTAGATAGCGGTCAATCGAAACCTCATATTATATTTGATACCACGCAGAAAAACGCTGGTTCCATGTCAGAAGTTGATTTGGCACAACATAATGTTCAGCAGTTTGTGGAATTAAAAGGAGAGGTCAGTTTTGACGGGTTATTGATTCCTTTGACGACGGCTGAATATTCAACTTTACCTGAAATCATGCTCAAGCTATCGAATAACAATATCACAATCAGTCAGTCCACTGTGTGCACTATTCTGGACAATGACCAACAAAGAGTCCTTGATTGTCCCTTTGCTTCAACAGTCAAGCTTACAGCCGGGCGCTATATGTTGTCGCTAATCAAGAGAGGTGAAATAGCGAATACTCGTTTGATGGCTGTTGTCCAGGCAATAAATTCTCCTAAGCTGAAGATCAGGATTGATGACGCTGAGCTAGATGGCGTGCTGGGCATGCGTGGTTATGAGATCAAACGGAAAAATTCGTTTTCTCGTGTTTTAGAGGGTTTAATCGATGCATATATTACACATGAACCCGAGCCTGGAATGGTGCTAATAGAGAATAGTCTGGTTAGTGGAAGCGCCTATTATTTATCCACACTAGAAGGGAAGCCAGATGCGGAGTATGACCAGATCAGACTGGTTGATTACAATGAGATCGCTATGAAATTCGAGTATACTGGCAATCGATCAGGCTGGGTGGTCATTCCAGTGAGGTCATACCCAGGCTGGTCTGTTAGGGTCAATGGCAAACAGATTAAGCCAACATTGTTTAAGGGCGTCATGCCGGCAATTCAGGTAGATGGTAAAAGCATGATAGAATTCGACTATTACCCTACCCAATATGCCTTTCCAGCCTTGGTGTCACTGATAGGGCTTTTGCTATTGATTGTGATGATATTCAATGCTCAAACGTTGAATCTAAAAAAATCAGTTGACCGCTCCATTCTAATAACAGGTTTCTGATTTTTTAGGTTCAAGGATAAGACTTCAGTTCTCTGCTTATTTCCGATCGATAACTAATAGAGTGTAAGCATAGTTTGATATTCTGGCATAGTCGACGAGGTCGATAGTGAAGATATCAGCAAACCAAATTAGTCTTGGCAAGCAAAATTTAATTGTGATTTATTTAACTAAGTAGATGGTATTTTATCACAGTATAAAGATTGGTTATTAGATTAGCATTCAATAACAGACAGCGAAAAAGAAAGTCAGTAAATGAGGCATAACGCTTATTTCAATAAAAACTAACGGTCGTTATTGAGTAGCGTTATTACGGACTATAAGATCTATCGTTGTTTGTGACGAGAAGGAATAATTTCAACTGTAAGGAGAAACGACAATGAGCATTCGTCAGTTATCAGAATTCGAAGTAGCAGAGGTATCCGGTGGTGCATTGGCTACCAGTTTCGTAAAAACAAACATCAGTCTCGATAGCCTGTTACCGAAAATCGGTAACAGTGGCAACGTGGCCGCTGTATGCCAATGCGTTAACTGTTGCAGTCATCATATCGAGATGGAAGATCTCGTGGTTACACCACAACGTTAAACCTAAAATAACAGCGCCGGGGCTTGCCCCGGCATTTCAACCTAAAAAATCAGTTGACCGCTCCATTCTAATA
>JARRQF010000382.1:0-3709 GCA_037382065.1 Candidatus Thiodiazotropha sp.
AGCTGTCATAGCTTGCGTCACTCCTTCGCCACACATCTTCTCGAACGGGGGCAGGATATCCGCACCGTTCAAGAGCAGTTGGGCCATAAGGACGTGCGGACAACCCAGATCTATACCCACGTCATTCAGCGTGGAGGTTCGGCTGTTCGCAGTCCCTTGGGGGATGTTCTGTCAAAAGTCTGAATTAAACGCCTGCAAATTATCAATCTGTCATCGGATCCTGTAGCCCGCATGACACCCGGTACACGCCGTCGTAATCCCAGCCAAAGCCTTATACCCAACCAACAAATCCCCCTCCTGAGCAACCACGGCAAACCGACTCGCCGCCCGATGCATCTCCATACCCGCCTTACGCATCTCCTCGGGCATAAACGGTGCCATATGCTCCGCGCCATGGGCAGCCAACGAACTCATCCCAAGCCGTTGCTCCGCCAATTCCCCGGCGGCGTCCAACTGTTCATCGGCCATCAGCTCAAGCATCCGGTTGATCGTCTCCAGGTGTTCCCGCATATTCGCCATCATGTGCCGCTTGTCTCTCCTATGTAGACCTCAATCCGATCAGAGCAGGAGTGGCGCAAACACCAGAAACCTCGCAATACACCTCGATTAAAGATCGCGCTGAACAGTTAAAACGGTTTTCAGACGCGCCAAATAAAAACCCAGAACAACCCACCAACCTGCTCCCCTTTGCCGGCAATTATCGCGATGAGATGCCGAAAGGATTGCCATTTGGTCTTAAAGACTATCTGCAACTGGTAGACTGGACGGGTAGGGCGATCGTGGAAAACAAACGGGGATTTATTCCCAACAACCTACCACCGATTCTTGAGCGTTTAGAGATTGACCCTGAAAACTGGCTCTATATGACACAACACTTTGAAAGCAAGTTTAAGGGCTTGGTAGGTACGGTCCACTCTCTCAAAAAGGCCTGTAAGCAATTAGGCTATCGTAGAACCCCCAATCTGGCTGCTTGCCAGCGGTTATTGATGTAACAACTTCCGAATTCCCACTTCTGCTCAACAAATCGACACAGCCGAGGGTTGGCTATGCTTGCTAATCTGAAAATCACTAGGTTAATCACAAAATTTCTGAATATTTGCTCAAAATCTGACCAAATCTTGGGCTGAGCAATACAACTTTCATGAGTGATGCTGTTTTAGTCTTCAATGGATATGAAGATTTGGGTGGATGTCCTGTTTATCATTTCTCTGTTAGTTCCCCAATTGGTTTCATGCCAAAGGGCAGTTTTCAAGTGAAGATCGCAGAATTGATTAATTTCAGTTGGTGTAACAGCCCTTTTGAGGGGGGGCAATGAGCCGATAGGCTCCGTTGAACAGACTGTTTTGAACAGTTCACAACTAAATATCCCTGCTTTGGCGGGGGATACTTACTTCTGTTATTATTGCATAGGAGTATTGTCTAATAGAGGAAAAGCACTCAAGGAGAAAATTAAATATGGCTATTTCAATTATTAAGCTTGCCGGAATCCTAGACCAAGAAAAAAATAGCTCTCAGCTCGATGAGCGGGTTAACTTAAATGGGAAGACGCTGAGATTACTAAATACTATTGCAAAAAATCTTTACCTGGCAAATGTGAACCCATTTGTTAGGTACATCAATAAAACTATTTTTTGGCATCAGTACTACAAATATTTTGGACTGATCATTTGCATGATACTCTTAGATGGCTGTGCTTCAACAACACTGTATACGCCCTTAGATTATTGCGCTAACCCGATAGGTACAGGCATGGCAAGAATAGTACTGGACAGACCAAGCGGTGCTGGAGGTGCAGGTGCTAAAAGAATATTTGATTCTGGTCAGGTCATAGGTGACATTGGTCCATGGGGTAAAATTTGCTGGGATAGGTACCCAGGTAAAGCAATAATCACGGAAAAGTATGTTGAGCCTTTTGTGTTAGAAACTAAAGCTGGTTATACATATCATTTAAATATACGAGATAAATTTCTAAATACAGGATGGTTTATTGAATTAGTGGATGTCAAACAGTAGATTTAGATGTACTATTCAAATAACTATTTCACGAGACAGTTTCTGGATAACTTCTGTGTCAGGGTAGTTGCTTTATCGATTAAAACCTAGAAAACAAAAAAAGGGGGTATGAGATACTCAGTTAGGTCTCCCTGGTGGCGACCACTCTGTGGACTCCTGTCTAACCAGGTCAGAGAGCAGTCGATCAACGAGACTCAAAACATTGGTCGCATCCAATTCGATCGGATCAAGCCGTTCTGCAGCTCTTTTTGACCAAGGAATGTTCCCTTCTACAAGATTGATTAAACTTACACTCATGCGCATACTGTTCGAGCTACTGGGGAAAGGGGAATAGCCAATCATATAGTTACTTCTACCAGTGGTAACTACAGGTCCTACAGCCATAGCAGTGAGTGTACCAACAGCGATATTTCCTAAAAATCTCACTGCACCAAGACCACCTGACCCACTAACACCAGCGATCGACACATACATAATAGATGGTGTGCTCAGCTTTTCCGAAATTGCTAAACTGGCCATAGAGAAATCTTCCTTTGATATCGGCAGATTGATTGATTCATCTACTACTTCCTTGTTTTTGTATTCTTTCTTATAGGTATCTTGCCAAGGCTTAATATGTGCATTGAGCGATACTTTTGCAAATGCTTCAATAACTGCAGGATCGCCTGTTAAGTTGTCACTTACTCCATAAGGTCCGGTTAATTCATTAATTTCCCCCCCAATGTTATCAGCAACGTCCTGCGCTATATTTCTATCGGTGCTTAGAAAGCCGCATACGGCAGGCACAAACAACTTTTGAATTCTGACCTTATGTGCAGTCAAATAGCCCTCTATACTTTTTAGCATAGTTTTTGCAACCATCTTTGATTCTGCAACAACGATGTAATTGTTAAATAGCTCTTTTCGGCGTATACAGGCATCTGCCACAATGATGATGCCAGACTCACTATCAAGCAATGGGTGGTGCTTGTAAGAAATATAAGTGGGTTGCTTTACAGTAGCGCATCCAGTCGCGAATATGGCAACAAGACCAAGTTTCCAGGCTCTGGGGGGCATATGTTCCTCCTTGTGTATAGGATAAAATATAAGAAGATTTAGATTCCCTCTCCTAACAGAAGGATACCATCATAGATGGATACCTATACACGGTACATTTTACTATCCCATAATAAAGACAGAGGCGTCAATAAACCAAAATATAGATGGTAAAAAATACCACGGATAGGCCCTCAATACGGATATCGATGTTGTGGCATAGTTATTTGGCCACCTAATTATGGACCGACCAAATCGAACAACGCGTCAACCACCTCATCCAGTCAATCCTCGCCAAGGCTTTTCGTGCCGAACTCACCGCAGAATGGTGCGAGCAGAACCCTGATTTCATCAGTGGAGAAAACTCCGCTCAGTCCCTACTTGAGCGAATCGAGGTCGAACAGGCCAATCTGAAACCTAAGAAAAAGGCTCGCAAGAAGAGTGCGGCATAAAGTATCCGATGCACATGGCATTATATTAAGGATGAAACTCATTGCAGAAATGTACAGTTGGACCTAAGCGAGACACCCACTCAAAATCAATAATTAAACATTGCATATTTATAAGGTTACGACCTAAGCGAGACACCCACTCAAATCTTGCATCAAAACGAACGATCTGGGACCTAAGCGAGACACCCACTCAAATCTTGCATCAAAAC
>JARRQF010000383.1:0-6555 GCA_037382065.1 Candidatus Thiodiazotropha sp.
GGATAGTTTGGAATAGCGGGATATTCCGCGTCGTGCATGGATGCACCCGTGTCGCGGGCACATGGATGTGCAGAGCGAGCCTTGCCCTGCACCACCACAAGTGTACTCTTCACGCTGTCCAACTTGAATGTTGTTCTTTAGGGTGGCGAGGATGTCAAACTACCGTAGTTGGAATGATCCCTCGTTGTTCCAATGTAGATAATAGGGAACTCACACACTCATCAATAGAACAGTTTTCAGTATTAATGCAGATTTCCGGATTCTCTGGTGGTTCGTAGGGTGAGGAGATGCCTGTGAAATTGGCAATCTCTCCCTTACGGGCTTTTTTATAAAGCCCCTTCACATCTCTCTTCTCGCAGGCCTCAATAGAGGCATTGACAAAGACTTCAATAAAATCGCCATGAGGAAATAAGCTGCGGGCTCGGGCTCTGTCTTCCTGGATCGGGGAGATAAACGCGGTAAGTGCAATGACTCCGGCATCAACAAATAATTTCGCCATCTCACTGATGCGCCGAATATTTTCAGTTCTGTCCTCTACAGAGAAACTGAGATCCCGGCATAAACCATGACGGACATTATCGCCATCGAATACATAGGTTCTGCATCCACGTTGATGAAGGCGCTCCTCAAGAGCATGTGCCAATGTTGACTTTCCCGAACCAGATAGACCGGTAAACCAAAGCAATTTTGCTCTGTGTAGATTCATTTTTTCACGCCGATCACGCGTTACAGTGGCTTGATGCCAAACTACGTTATCATCCATAAATTTTCCTATTATAAATACCTTTATCACATAGTGATATGAATCAGTTACATAAGGAGTGTTAATTTAGAAGAATTAGGTGGTACTTACTTCTAAATATAATTATTTAATAGGCTTTATCACTCTTCAGTGCAAAAACTGTTCGGATTAAAATTGAGAGATCCAGCCAGAGTGACCAGCTGTTAATGTATTCTAAATCATACTTAACACGCTTTTCCATCTGCTCTAGTTCTTTGGTTTCGCCTCGATAGCCTCTGATTTGCGCTAGGCCTGTCATGCCTGGTTTAATCCGGTGACGGGCCATATAAGCTACAATTTGAGTAGAATACTCCTCGTTATGTTGTAGTGCATGAGGTCTTGGTCCGACAAGAGACATTTGTCCAGCAAGCACATTGAATAGCTGGGGTAGTTCATCGATGCTGGTGCGCCGGATAAACTGGCCAACCCTTGTGATACGGGGATCATTTTGGGTTGCCTGTTTAACCTTGCCATGATTTTCCTGGTGCAGTCGCATGCTACGGAATTTCCAGATTTTGAAATTCTCTCCATCCCAGCCGGTACGTTCCTGGCGGAAGAAAACAGGACCACGAGATTCCCATTTAATAGCAATGGCAGTTGCTAGCATGACAGGGCTGGCAAGCATTAGAATGAACATGGCTAATATTCTGTCTTCAAGAGTTTTAAACAGAAGATGTGAGCCAATTAAGGGGGTTTCCGAAAGCGTTAATATTGGAATGCCAGCCAACTCTTTCACGCTGTGATTGATAAGGTTTAGAGCGAAAATATTAGGTGCCCAATGGATATTTACATTGAGATCGAGGAGCTCAAAGTAGATCTCCTGGATGATGGGGGAGGCATCCAATGGCACAGCAATATAGATTGTCTGAATGTCATGAATGGTAATGAGCTCTCGAATATCTTTCAGTGTTCCTATGGCTGGTGGTTTATCCCCCTCACTTTCTTCCTTAACGTCAGAAATGTCAGTAATTGATACCACTCCCAACACTTCTTCTGGCATCCATGGGTTCTGGTTGATTCGTCCATAAATGTGGTTAGCCAATGGTCCTGAGCCAATGATTAATGCTTTGATATTAGCCTCATTAGAGGCTGAGAGTCGCTGGAAGTAGCGGAAAGCAAAATGCAGTGAGACCTGAGTGAAGTAGCCAAGAATAAATACTAAAAGTGTGAGTGTTCGAGAGTAGAGTTCTGAACTCTTTGTTAGAAATGCAAGGACGACTAAGAGTGCGAATACACTGCTCCACGCATTGAGTAGCTTTAAAGCTTTTCGGGTCATCGTTCCATGATGTCGATAGATATTCATTCGGTCGTAGATAACCGACATACAGCCAAGCAGACAGAGTACAAAAACCATATATGGCATGGTAAATGCTCCAGTCAGCGCAATCGAAAGGACAACCACCAAAATAATGGTGGATGTACCATCTAGAAATGCTTGTATTGGTGTTGCAAGGCTATTGCGCCTCTGGAGAAGAGAGCGCCCGTTTTGGTGCACTCCGAGCAGTTTTTGCATTCTCGAAAATCCTATGGTCCTAGTATAGCGGATTATGCAGTATCTCTGACGTCAAAAGTAGTAGCGAATTCTCAAATTTAATAAAAATGAGAATACATCAATTCGACAGTGATTTAGCTAAAGCTTAAAACCCAAATGCCGATAACATCTCCGATAGCGCGTACGAAAGCGTATGTCGGAATATTTTACAATATTAAGAGATACCAAATTAATTCTATGAACCTAGAAGTCTTTGCAAACGGTGTAGTTATGTATGCTAGTTGCTTGCGCTGAAGGTTACAAGTTGTCGGTAAATATTACACCTAGTGAAATCGTCTGATTATTGGATGCCGGATTGATGGAGCGCGAGGATTTTAAATAATGTTTAATATCAATGATATAGCTATGCAAATCTGCGCCTATCTAAATATGGTACGTATATTGCATCTTTCTCTTTCGCATCAAGTCCAAGTAAGCGTGGCTGAGTAGATTATTGCAGCAAGGATGCATGAATTGCGGTGGATAGGGGTATTGGTTGGCTTAAGACCATCTTTCGATGGCAGAGGTAAAAAACAGTAATGTTATTCGTTAGTAGAAAGTTTATGGNNNNGCTGAATGTACATAGTGCATCAGCAATTAACTACGGTATAGATAAAATCGCTAATATATCTAATTGCAATGGTAACTTACCTGTTTTTTGGTGTGGAAGTGTACCCCTGAAATTTAGATATAGTGATCAGCATTTATCTAGTGAAATTAGAGTAATAGTCCAAGAAGCTACAAGGGGTATACTTAAGCAAGGATTTTCCACTGCTAATAGCTTCAATTCTCCTTTTGGAATTGAAAATGAGATTATCCATAATGTTGGCAATCTGGCTAATTACGTATTCAATCCTGGTAAATTGAGTGCTGATTTTCCTATCTTGGACTACTCTAATCAGGCTAGTTTGAGACAGCGTGAGGTGCCTCTTCCTGCAGCAATCTGGTTATTTGGTTCAGCAATCACCGGATTTGTCTTATTCAGTGCGCGACGAAAAGTCTAAGGTCATGATTTTGCAGCAAATTTAAGTAGAATTTTCGAGATCAGCGAGTAATAAATGCACATGCTCGCACGATCCTATCTGTGCAAATTAGCTATACTCAAAATTGAGTTTTCACTACTGAAGACTTCCTGATATTATTGCCAGCTTAAATGCCTCCCTAGGACACAGACAGAACGATGGAAGATGAAGAGTTATTAGGAATTGGCGACTACCTTGCTGTTCTTAAGCGCCGCAAGTACCAGCTTATTGTTCCTGCGCTGATTGTACTGCTAATAAGTACCGCTATAGCATTAGGTCTTCCGTCGATTTATCGCTCTGAAGCAACTATATTAATTGAACAGCAGGAGGTGCCCAGTGACCTAGTAAGGTCTACTGTTACCTCTTATGCAGGTGAGCGCATCCAAATGATCAGTAGCCGAGTAATGACAACAGATAATCTCGGTAAAATTATTCGAGATTATGGTCTTTACAAGAAAGAGCAAAAAAATACAAGTATATCTTTGCTCGTTAAAAGGCTAAGAGATGAAATATCTTTAGAGATGATCAGCGCAGATGTGCTTGATCCACGTAGTGGTCGTGCTAGTACTGCTACCATTGCTTTCAAGCTTGTTTTTAATGATAAAAATGCTCGAGTTACTCAAAAAGTAACGAATGAGCTAGTAAATCTTTACCTAAATGAAAACTTAAAGCGGCGAGCTCAGTCCGCATTAGCAACATCAAGTTTTCTGGGTGCTGAAGCCGAGAAGCTTAGTCAGCAAATTGCAGCTTTGGAGGCTAAGTTGGCAAGCTTTAAGGAGAAGAATTTCAATAATTTGCCTGAACTCCAACAGTTAAATCTCACCGTTATGGAACGGAATGAGCGTGAGTTGACAAATGCAAAACAGCAGATTCAAGCTCTTCAGGAGAAGAAGATCTATCTAGAATCAGAGTTAGCACAGGTTAGCCCAAAAAGTGACATGTATAATTCAACGGGCAACAGGGTTATGGGCTCTGAAGATAAGTTAATGGCTTTAGAGACAGAATATGTGGCGCTTGCGACAAGGTATACAGATAATCATCCAAGACTAATCAAGATGAAAGGCGAGATTGAAGCGCTAAAGGCCGAGTTAGGGAAGAAAGCAAATAATTTAAAGAAACGCCGTCCTGATAATCCAGCCTATTTGCAACTGCAGACACAACTCAAGTCAGTAAATAGCGAATTGGCCTCTATGCAAGAGAAGAGTCAACAGTATCAGGATAAAATTCTCGAAATTGAAAAACGCTTGGTTGAGGGGCCACAGGTTGAGCGTGAGTATCGAAATTTAAGTCGCGATTACGATAACGCTCAAGCTAAATATCGAGAGATTAAGGCTAAGGAGTTGGAGGCAGAGCTCGCAGAATCTCTGGAGCATGAAAATAAAGGTGAACGATTTTCATTAATTGAGCCACCCCAAGTTCCTGAAAAACCGTTTAAACCAAATCGTTTGGCAATCTTCTTCCTAGGTTTTGTTTTTAGCCTTGCAGTTGGTTTTGGCCATGTGATTGTCCGAGAGGGTATAGATCAAACCGTATATGGGAGCAAGGGCATACAGTCTATAACAAAAGCACCTCCACTTGCAGTGATTCCATTTATTGAGTGTAGTGAGGATCATATATTGCGTAGAAAGATACGCATGATATCTATTACTAGTGTGGTAGCAGTGGCCGTGTTTTTAGTGCTTTTCGTTCATTTCTTTTACATGCCATTGGATGTTATCTGGTACGTTGTGTTACGTAAGCTGGGCGTGGATGTGGGGTGATGTCAATGGATCATCTACTATAATTGGATTGGTCAATTGCGATACATTTTATGTCTATAATTATTAATTTGTTGTTGAGGCTGAGTAAGTTACAATGGAAAAGATAAAGCAAGCATTGGAGCGAGCTCGTCAGATTCGTAATGATTCAGGGCAGGTTCGTAATGATTCAGGACAGGTTCGTAATGATTCAGGACAGGCTCGTAAAGAACCTGTAAATGATTCTATTACCAGTAAGAGAGTAAAAGCAGAACTGCCTGACTCCCAGGATATTTCTAAAATCACTTACACCGAAACAAAGAAAATAGGGATAAATACTGAAAAATTAAGAGAAAAACGAGTTATTATTGGAGATACCAATGACTTGGTATCTGATCAATATAAGGTATTGAGAACTCATGTAAAGCAGAAACTTAAAGCTAATCAATGTAAGACGCTGGCTGTTACGAGTCCAAAGGAGGGCTGTGGCAAAACACTTACCGCGATTAATCTAGCTATAAGTTTAGCTAAGGAAGTGAATAATTCGGTTCTTCTTGTTGATATGGATCTGCGTCGGCCTAATATTCATAATTATTTTTCACTTGATAAACACAAAGGGATTAGTGACTATTTAACAGGAGATATAGGGCTTAACGAAATTCTATTTAATCCTGATTTAGAAAGATTGGTTATTCTCCCGGGGCATGAATCTTTTACCAATTCATCCGAGATGTTATCTTCTCCTAAAATGGTCTCTTTAGTTAATGAACTCAAAGCTCGATATTCAAATCGAATTGTGATATTTGATATGCCTCCAGTACTATCGTGTGATGATATGATAGCATTTTCACCCTATACAGATGCTGTCATGTTAGTTGTTGAAGAAGGCTCAACACAACAGCAAGACTTAAAGAAATCATTCGATTTACTTAAAGATAGCCATATAATTGGCACTGTACTTAACAAGTCAAATGAACAAAATCTAGCATCTGCTTACTACTAAGCAATAAGGACGGGTGCGTAAGGTGAAATTGAAATCTTGAAGGTGCTTTATGTGAATATAGCGATCTGAGAGGTATCCAAATAGTAAAAAGGGCCAGTCCAGCTCCGTAAAATCAGTTATTCCCTATGCCATCCTAATAAGTATATATAAATAACAGCCTCGTCTATAAACTCCTTTGCGGTGGTGGTGTGTCTGTCTATGCAGTAGCGGCATGGAAGCGATGAGCATATGAGCGAAAAATAAGATAGTATAGTATCTGTATTTTGCATTGGATATCACCTATACGAGAATATTATTGGTTATATATCACATAACCAAGACTTCCCAGAGAATACAAACTTACTATGATTTCTGATGAGGTGTAATCTAGTGTGGTGCTTCATACAAATTGACGATGATAGAAGCCTGCTCAGGCCAGGAGACAAGGCGCAATGCGCAGGGAATGGCTCGCCCTTTTCAAGCATTGCAACGCAGTATCCTGG
>JARRQF010000384.1:0-3611 GCA_037382065.1 Candidatus Thiodiazotropha sp.
AAAACGCTTTCCCCTCCAACCGCTTCGCGGAAGCGAACCTTGACAGCCTTAACTCGGTTGGTGGTGTTAGTGACTGAAATAAAGGTGCTATTACCCTCATTGACATTGTAGTAGGGATATAGCAGCACCTGACCAATCCCATTTTGTGATAGGTTCACAGCCTGAGTTGCAATAGGGGTAAAGCAGGAGATGATTGCTGCAGCGAGCAGTGTTCTATTTATCACCATGATATATTTTTCCTTCCATGTCGATCTCAATCCAGATCGTAACTCAAAATTAATTATACGTCGATATATTAATTTCAACGCCTCCACCATCGGCTTATCGTCTCTATAAGCGGTTAGCAGTCGTGATTAGTAGCTTGGATACTTCCATCTATACCAGTACACTTCTTCTTTTTTGAAAAGATATCCGCAGGGTTTCTTATGATGGGGTATGCCCCGCAAGCCACGATTGACCACGCCGCCCTGCGGCATAATCTTAAGCAGGCCCGCCAGGCGGCGAATGGACGGCGAATTTGGGCAGTTATCAAGGCAGACGGTTATGGTCACGGTATGTTACGGGTGGCTAGTTGTTTGCATGAGGCAAATGGCTTTGCCGTTGCCCGGCTCGAAGAGGCGTTGATATTGCGCCGTAGCGGAATCGATAAACCTCTGTTGGTACTCTCTGGTTGTACTTCCCGTCAGGAGCTCAAGGCAGCTGCCGAAGCATATATTCAGGTTGTGCTGCATCACCATCAACAGTTGGAAGAACTTCCTGATCAATCACCACTTCTGACAGTCTGGCTCAAAGTCGATACTGGAATGCATCGGCTTGGATTCGACCCAGATGAGATTAACGGCATCGCCGCTGGCTTGGCAAAGCATCCTTGCATCGGAGAAATCAATCTGATGACCCATTTGGCAAATGCTGATGATGCGACAGATCCAATGACCAAACAGCAGTGTGAATGCTTTCAAGCTCTGGATCAGACACTTTTCAGGTCTGCTTCGATTGCCAATTCAGCTGGCTTGTTGGGAATATCTGGCAAACTTGGCGATTGGGTGCGCCCCGGTATTATGCTGTATGGTGCTTCACCCTTTATCAACACGACTGCTGAGAATTACGGCTTGCGTCCAGTCATGACACTGCGCAGCCGAGTGGTTGCAGTTAAACAGTGCCATGCAGGTGATGCCATAGGCTATGGCGGCAGTTATGTTTGTGCCGAAGCGATGCCGGTGGCGGTGGTCGCGATAGGCTATGGTGATGGTTATCCTCGCCATGCTCCATCCGGTACGCCGGTATTGGTAAAGGGAGAACGTCTGCCTTTGACGGGGCGTGTGTCGATGGACATGATCAGTGTGGATGCCCGTAAGTTGCCCAACATACAGGTAGGGAATGAAGCTATTCTCTGGGGTGAGGGGCTACCTGCTGAAGAGATCGCCCAGTTTGCAGGGACTATCTCATATGAACTTTTCTGTGGCGTCAAACAAAGAGTCTCCTTCATTGATCTTAACCAACAGCAAAGAGAGGCTTGATGGCTCAAGGAAGCAAAAAACAGAATAAATCCCACTATGTTTGCCGAAACTGTGGTGCCACTTTTCCTAAATGGGCAGGACAGTGTTCTGAATGCCACTCCTGGAATGGACTGGAAGAGAGTTTGGCGCCGCCACCTGCCACAACCGGACGTTTTGCGGGCTATACAGGTAAAACCACCACGCAGGTTATGGCTCTTGGCGATGTGGAAGTCGAACGAGAGGCGCGTTCACCCACGCACTGCTCTGAACTCGATAGGGTATTGGGGGGCGGGCTGGTCGAAGGATCCGTGGTATTGATTGGCGGCGATCCTGGTATTGGTAAATCGACTCTGCTGATCCAGACATTGGCACGTCTTGCCAGCGGAATGCGCGCACTGTATGTCTCTGGTGAGGAGTCGCCCAGGCAGATATCTTTACGTGCCAAACGATTGGACCTGCTGGTTGAAAATCTCCAGTTATTACCAGAGACCTGTGTGGAGAGGGTCATTGCTGTCGCTGAACGTGAATTACCTCAAGTGATGGTGCTGGACTCAATTCAGACAATGTATACCGAGTTATTACAATCCGCACCTGGCTCTGTGTCTCAGGTACGTGAGGCAACTGCACAACTGGTACAGTTTGCCAAACGCAGTGGTACAGCCTTATTCCTGGTTGGGCATGTCACCAAGGATGGCAGTTTGGCTGGGCCACGTGTATTGGAGCATATGGTGGATACCGTGCTTTACTTCGAAGGAGAGGCTGGCAGTCAGTTTCGGCTTATCCGTACCATTAAAAATCGATTTGGTGCGGTCAATGAGCTGGGTATGTTTGCAATGACCGATAAGGGACTGAAAGAGGTGACGAACCCATCTGCCATCTTTCTCTCTCGTCAGGCAGAAAAGGTACCGGGCAGCATTATCCTGGTTACCCGCGAAGGAACTCGACCGCTACTGGTTGAAGTTCAAGCATTGGTGGATGAGAGTCCCCTGGCTAATCCTCGTCGTGTGACGCTCGGCTTGGAGCAGAACCGCCTCTCCATGCTATTGGCTGTGCTCCATCGTCACGGTGGCATCGGTATGTTTGATCAAGATGTTTATGTGAATGTAGTAGGCGGGGTGCGGATTACTGAGACCGCTTCGGATCTGGCGGTGTTGATGGCAGTTCTCTCCAGCTTTCGGGCCCGGCCACTTGATCATGGTTTGGTGGTATTCGGCGAGCTGGGATTAACAGGAGAGATCAGACCCGTTCCAAATGGACAAGAGCGACTTCGAGATGCTGCAAAACATGGTTTTAAGAGAGCGGTGGTGCCAAAAGCCAATAAACCAAAACAGCCTGTGAAGGGGATGGAGGTAATCGCCGTAGAAAATTTAACTGAAGTGTTGCAGATCGAATGACATTTGTATATCAATCGATCAAAACCGGCTAACCATCGTGTGAGCATGATTGCGGGCACAGATGAAGTGGGCTGGATTTCTACTAGAAAATATCTCTTGTTGCCTACTTGACATGCTTTATCATTTGGTTTGTTATGTAAGGCGAATTGGGTCTCAATCTAATAGCAATATCTCAGTTCATCTGGTTAAGCGCATTGTAGAGTCCAATAGCAGATGCCGGGCACTCCGGCTTATCACGCAACTGTAAAAGTCACATCAATCCATCTGGGTAATTCGAAGGTTTTGTGTACCTGTTTTTCTGCCTTACTATATATTGGTGTTCAGTTTATTCTTCTTGCAGTTGAAAAGTCTATTAAATACGAAGGAACGAAAATGAAGTACAAAAAATTCATAGCTACTTTAACATTTCCATTACTCCTCCTAGGCGCTCAAATTAGCAGCGCCGCCACGCTCTCCCTTGATCTGGATATCCATGCCCCTGGCATTCAGTCCAACCGCAGTCTAAACCCTGGCGACAGCTTTGAGATTGGGGTTATCTTTACAGGTGATGGCTCAAGCCAATTCGACACCTTCGCTTTCGATCTGATTCACGACTCCGATGTCATTAGTTTACGCAACCCAGTGGCCGGTTCGATTGTGGACAGTGCACCGATGATGGCGCTTGATCTTTATGGAGCCGATCCGCTGAGCAGTGGTGATCAACTCACTCAAGGCAGTATGC
>JARRQF010000385.1:0-3601 GCA_037382065.1 Candidatus Thiodiazotropha sp.
GCTATCCTACATGGATAGCCCGCCTGAAGTCATCATGCGCCGCCGGGTTCGCCCGTGAACTGGACCAGCAGATCCTCGTCGGTGACGATGGTCTGACAGGCCAGGCGAAAGGTGGGGGGTAGGTCCTTTACGTTGGCGCGTTCCTCTTCGTGTTTCGGGAGTTTTCCGATGGATTTGAGAACTTCACGCTCCTTGTCGGTCAACATGACACCCTTGACGTGATCGCCGTCGAGGTGGGTTATCTTGACCAGACAAGAGCCGCATTCGCCATCCTCGCATTCAAAAGGAATCTTGATGCCGTTTTCCTTGGCTACGGCCAGCAAGGTATCACGTTTACCGGCAACCGCAGTCACCTTTTTGTTTTTACTCATGATCGGGGAAGAGAAATAAATCGTGGCCATTGCGCGCTCCAATCGGTTATTAACAGTGTATAGAAAACGGAAACAGATGCCATTATAGACAGGTTGGTTGTGCGGACGCATCTGTATGCAAGTGGTAGATCATGGTCGTGGGTCATGGCCTCTAAGTGGGAGATTCATTTCGGAAGTAACAAAATCATAGGTGCGCACCAATATGATTCAATTTGTAAGCGGCAGGTTTTGGGTAAGGTTCTGCAGTGCACTATTTTGTGTCGGGTATATGGGTGATTTTGCGATGGAAACACAAGTGTGCACACTCGTGATGCGTGGTAGGGGGGATGTATTGGGTGCTGTCGCGGGTTGTGCGCACCAGATTCGAGCGTATAAGGTAATTGTTTTTATGAATAGTATTTAAGAAAACAACGGTACATTGTTCCCTGGGATGCAAAAGGTACGACTATCAGAAATATGGTGCGCACGCCAACGTTTGGGTAAACGCGTGCATCTCTGTTGGAGTTGGTTAGCAGGAGGATTGTGAGACGAGTAGATGTTGAATCGTTGACAATATCTTGGCTTTTATCTCGAACTTGGCCGGCGGGGAGATACGGTAGCCTGATTAATGCCAGTATGTCCCATCAACATCAATGGCGCCTACTTTATGAAATAACCCATGGTTGCGAATTTTAATACCCCAGATATGGGTTCAGAAGCGTTGAGTTGATTGTTTGTGATTAAAACAGTTTATGCCTAGATAAGGAAACGATATGAATGAGTTGAAATGAAAGTGCAGGGTGATAGGGGGTTTTTAAATCCCAATTATTGATGAATAAGTTCATGCAATCTTGATATATGACATTGAATAGTGATTATCAAATTACGAGTCGCGGTTCTTCAACCATACTCAATGCAGGGAGTGGATGATTCGCTCTTATGTTGGTTTGGTTGGCAGGATTTTATCGGATTACTCTATGGCTGAGTGTTTACTCTTGGCGCACAGTCGGAATATGCATGGACCACAGGTTCGGTTTTTCAATAGAGTAATCCACCATTTTCCAACTCAATAGCAAATTGTCAGGGAGTGTACAAAACCGATCAAAGCTGAAAACTAGGAGCCAACAGTGGAACATCGATACTATCCACGCATTCAACTTTCCCTGGACATCGACCTTATTAAAAGAGGTCAGCTCGTTGGGAGCGCGGTGACTCAGGATTTAAGCCTGGGGGGAATGACACTGTTACCTGATAAATCTACCCTGTATCCCAACGATATTGTGCTGTTGCGTATATGGATAAAAGGTGAGTTGCAAACGCTACGCGGCTTTGTGGTTTATACCTCAGAAACTCGAATCGGCATTATGTTTATCGGCATGAGTAGAGAGGCCACACGTGCCTATTTCAATTTTCTCAGGGATATGCAAGTGCCGCTTAGGGCGGCACTGGATGAATCGAGTTAGCCGTGCTATGAGTAATACACTGGTCCTGAAAAAGATGCATGCCGTTTATTGCCGTTTTCCACCTCAGGCCTTTGAGTTTTGGAATCGCTGCCGATACCGGGTGGGTGAGACCGAAGTCATGCGGGCAAATAGGCGACGGAATGAGGTGGTGTCGACATAGCCTGTTTCCAAGGCAATTTGATCAATACTTTTTCGTGTGGTCTCTAATAGTTCTTTCGCCTGTTCGATGCGTAAGGCCTGATAGTATTTCAGGGGTGGCATGCCGGTGATGGTCTGAAACCGTCTATGCAGGGTCCGGTAGCTGATATGCAGTGACTTTGCCAGATTATTTGATGAGAGTGGATCGCTCATATGGGCTTCCATGTGAGATATGGCCTTGTCGATAAGAGTGTCCGCGAATCGTCGTTGTAACGCCATGAAAGGAAGTTGTGAAGAACGCGCTTCGTCGATCAACATGATGGATCCGACCTGTCGTGTGAGGGTATCACCCTTGAGTCGACGTAGTAGGTGCAGAGAGAGATCGATGTGCGCTGTCATGGCGCCGGCGGTGATGAGTCTGTCTCCATCGATCAGAGCCTGATCCACGTTGAGTTTGATTTTGGGGTAACGCGCTTCGAAGACCGATCTTAGCCACCAGGTCGTGGTTGCTCTGCGTCCGTCGAGCAGCCCGGTCTCAGCGAGTACAAAGGTGCCATAACAACTGGCTGCGATGTGGGTTGTCAAGGGTAGTTTGCGCAGGCATTGAATCGCGGGCTGCCACTGATCCGCCAGTTTCTCGAACAGTTCATTTAGATCTTCAGCGAAGAATCCAGGCAGTATCACCGCGTCAAATCCGGTTAGCTGTCTCGGCAGTAATTGTGTCTTTATCTGAACAATCTCGCTTAGGCTGATGAGTCCTCCCTGACTGGAGAACAGGGTTAGGTCAAAAGGGTCGTCCGGTGCGAGGCGACGGGCAATCTGAAAAAGATCGAGTGTGGCGGTAATGCTGGAGGAGGTGGATCCGGGCTCGACCAGTAATGCTAGGCTTGTCATGACAGTTTTCACCTGTTTTTTGTCAATTCTGCCACTACGCTCAAATAAAACCCAGCCTCATGATGTCCTTGAAATTTAACAGGAGGTCATGAACGATGAAAAAACTTGTCTATCTGCTGGCGCTAGTACCGTCATTACTGATTGCTGATAGCCCCCCCAAAACTCTGTATGAGATGGGGGGTATATTAGCGGCTCCGGCATCACTGTCAGAAAGTGTCGTGGTTGTGATCGATGCCCAGAGGGAGTATGTGGACGGTGCACTACCGCTCGTGGGGGTTGACACTGCTTTGGCACAGGGGCGGCGTTTGCTGGCACGCGCCCGTGCTTCGGGTACTCCGATTATTCATGTGGTTCATCGTGGTGGCGGAAAACTGTTCAATCCGGATTCACCCTATTTCGCGATTGCCGAACCAATGCGTCCTGAGAAGGAAGAAATGGTGCTCGAAAAGCGGTTACCTAACGCCTTTGCGGGTACCTCTTTACTGGATATGTTGAAGAAAACCGGGCGTAAAAAGCTCATCGTGGTTGGTTTCATGGCGCATATGTGCCTGGAATCAACCGTACGGGCGGCCTTGGATTTGGGATACACCACAACGGTGGTGGCTTCTGTAACGGCGACCCGGGATCTGCCTGATGGACAGGGAGGTACCGTGCCAGCCGCTCGAGTCCAGGAGGTAGTCTTGGCTGCCTTGGCGGATCGGTTTGCAACCGTGGTTTGGGAGGTTGACGAGATACCGGAGTAAAGGATTGAAATCC
>JARRQF010000386.1:0-3599 GCA_037382065.1 Candidatus Thiodiazotropha sp.
GGTTGGGCAATGAGGCAGGCACAGACCGCACTTTACACAGCGGTCTGCTTCTGAAAGCAGGTGTTCGGGTGTCACAGCAGGCAGATTCGGCTCGGAAAGCCTGGCATTTTACCCGATTCAGCGGTTCTGTGGGTATCTCCCGTTGATTTCCTTCAAGCTGGATGGCCCGGGAAGCACCGGTGGAAGGAAAATAGGGCAACGGGCGGTGCGGCGGGTTATCATGTCATACTGGTCCAGGAACATGTGCCGGTTTAGCTATTCGGGCAGATGACAGGGGGCAATTGCTCCCAAGCCTAGGTGAGGTTCGTATGTCCTATTTTCGATACCACCTCTTTTTTTGTGTCAATGAGCGATCAGATGGTCGATCCTGTTGCGCCCAGCATGGGGCTCGGGGGTTGCGTGATTATCTGAAAGGGCGGATCAAGGCGGCTGGACTGTCCGGTCCCGGTGGGATTCGGGTAAATACCGCCGGTTGTCTCGATCGCTGTGACCTGGGACCCGTACTGGTCGTCTATCCGGATGCGGTTTGGTATACCTATGTCGATCACGAGGATCTGGATGAAATTCTGGAAAGGCACCTGCTCAAAGGTGAGCCGGTTGAGCGTTTGATGATCTGATTCGGATGGGCGCCAGGTAAATGTACAGCCACAAGTGGCCGGATAGGTTGGTCACTACTGATTGGTTTCAAAGGATTTTCAAACCCTTGCGGTCGCTCATCGAAGCGCTGTTAAAGGGAATTCCGATCTGGCCGCTATCCTGGTGAAGCTCGGTGGGGTACGATCGGACGAACCGCTTTCGCTACTTACGCGAAAGCGTGAAGTCGGTTGGCTTTAGGGAGAAAAAAAGAGCCTTTGGATGGCTTATAATCTCTTGCATTACCCGAGTGATTGTATAGTATTAAGAAATTAGTCTAAGTTTCCTCCCTTAATGGACTGTTTCCTATGGGATTTTGGAGTTTGCCATGACAGGTCTCGTGCGTTTCCTCACCTCGTTCTTTCTGATGTTTGTGCTTGCGGCCTGTGGGGGCGGCGATGCAGAAACCCCGTGGGATTCAACAGGAACGGGTGGGAGTGGTGGTGAAAGTACGGTTACACTCGGACATGGTGTAGGCAACTCGTTTGTCTCTGGTGTGCTGGCTGTATCTGCAGACAGCATTTACTCAAATGGTTCGACCACTGTAAATGTGTCAGCAGCAGATACTGATGGAAATTTGTATAAAAAAGATCTGACAATCACCTTTTCTTCTACTTGTAGTGAAACAGGTTTAGCAACGATAACCCCATCAGTGTCCACAAGTTCCGGATTGGCTTCAGCTACTTACACCGCAAATGGTTGCGCTGGTTCTGATTCAATAGTTGCAATAGCTGTGATAGATGGTGTGACGTCAACCGCTTCGGTTGACATCGAAATTACTTCCATCATCTCACTTGGAAGTGGTTCAGGCCCGGATTTTTCACCTGGCGTTTTAGATGTTGCCGTAGCTTCTCTATCTGCGGGCGGCCAAACGTCAGTTCGTGCAACTTTAGCTGACGCTAATGGAAATCTGTATCAGGGGGATGCAACAGTTTCTTTTTCGTCAGATTGCCAAGCGACAGGTGCGGCTAGTATCGATGAGGAAGTAGAAAGTAGCACTGGAGTCTTTATCGCGACATACCTGGCAACAGGATGTTCTGGTAAGGATGAGATTCATGCATTCACCACTGTTGCAGGGGTGACATCTACGGCCACTGGTGCGATTGAGGTGCAGCCGGCTGAGATCGGATCGCTTGAGTTTGTCTCGGCGGAGCCTGCGCTGATCGGTATCCGAGGGGTTGGGTTGCCCGAGGTTTCGACGGTTACCTTTCAGGTTCTGGATAGTAATGGTAATCCCGTTCCAAGAGCAGATGTGCTTTTTTCACTCAATACTCGGATAGGTGGGGTGTCAATAACGGACGGATCGGATAGCTCGACCAGTGACGCTCGTGGGTATGTAAGCACAGATGTGAACTCGGGAACTGTGCCGACTGTTGTGAGGGTTACTGCCAGCTTGGCGGATAATCCACTGGTTGTCAGCCAATCCGATGGGCTGGTTATCTCTACGGGGATTTCGGATCAGGACAGTTTTTCTTTGAGTCTCTCAGATTTCAATCCGGAGGCATGGGGTTATGATGGTGTGGAAGTTGATGTAACGGTACATGCAGCAGATCATTTTAATAATCCTGTACCGGATGGCACGGCCGTATATTTTACGACCGAAGGTGGGCAGATTCAGTCTCAATGCCAAATCGTGGATGGCGCTTGTACTGTGGCGTGGAGAAGTTCAAATCCTCGTCCTGCCAACGGAAGAGTTACCCTACTTGCTACCATGCTGGGTGAAGAGTCATTTGTCGATTTAAATGGCAATGGTGTGTTGGATTTCGGTGATACTGCGGATGCTGATATACCTGAGGCTTTCCGGGACGATGATGAAGATGGAAGCCGAGATGCGGGATCAGAAGAGTTTGTTGATTTTAATGCGAATGGTAGGTTCGACGATGTAGGTTCTGATCCAGATTACAATGGCGCGCTGTGCTGTGATGCGGTAAGGGTTGCTGAGGCCGAATCTGCGGTTGGTGCGGGTGAAGATCCAGGGGTTTGTTACGGTGTGACGCCTACAGTAACTCCGGCTTGCAGTCAAGAGAAGAATATCAATGTTCGGCGTTCTAGTGTAATGATAATGGCTGAGAGTTTCGCGAGAATTACACCCATATCTGGTGTAAACTCCGGCACGATTGATCTGACGACTGGTGGAGTATCTGTAGAATTTGAGATTGTGGGTAGTGTTACAGGCCAAGTTATGCCTGCTGGTACGACTATTGAATTTTCCTCGACTAATGGTGATGTGGGAAGTGATGGTTCATATCTAATCCCTTCTACAACGTATAATACGGCATCAGGTGATCGTTTTGGTTTAAATCGTTTTACTGTGGGATTGTCACCAACAGAAAATCAAGAGGATGGCGATGACTGGGGGACGTTGACTGTAACAGTAACAACTCCGAGGGGAAACGAGACAAAGGCACATTATGTCGTCATCGATTAGTCTGCGAGGCTGTGTTTTCAGGTATGCCCGGAATGGGGGGTTACGGGAAGCCGCTAAGAACCCGCTCTTTTGCAATCCTTAAAGCGTAAAGCCAATGGCTTGAGGGCGGCCTCGATGGGTTTTTTTGACTGACAAGTATGGGTTAAGCATTTTGTGGGGCTGCAGCGATCGCATATAAACCGACAGGATTATAAACGGGTCTTCTGATCAGCATCTGGACTTTCAGCTTGAGAGACGAACCTATCGGCTTGTAGCCGGTGGTTGTTGAGTTCAATTGCATAAGCTCGAAAATCTACGCGTTTTTGATGGGTTTTCTTGACGCGGGGTCAATATTTGGGCACGATCGGACCCGCGTATATTCTCCCACTTTTCTCTGAATGAAGTTCTCCAAAATTGTGACCGTTCAGTTCCCCCTTATTAAAATTCGCAATCTCCATTTCTCCCATGGCCAAAGAGCCATCTTCGATGGGGTGGATATCGATATCCCCAAAGGCAAGGTGACCGCGATCATGGGGCCGAGTGGCACCGGAAAAACCAC
>JARRQF010000387.1:0-3597 GCA_037382065.1 Candidatus Thiodiazotropha sp.
CTTGGAAAGGGAGAAGCCATTCCCGGCGGCACGCGCCTAGCGGCTAACCGCTTAGCGTCACGCTATCATCGTCAATTTGTATGAAGCACCACACTAGATTCTCTTGTCCCTTGGCATGTACATACTTATTAAAGCTTTGCTAGGGTACTTTATGAGTTGTTAAATGGAGTAGATATCAGGCAATGGGTAGGCCAAAAAAGAGCGCAAGTTCTTACACCTTTTAGCCCTTAATGGTGGGGCAGGAACCTACCTTACGACTTTTGCGACACCCTCCAAGGGGAGAGGGCCAGGGTGATATAAAATAGCGTAAACGCAGCTTGCATCACTATCATGAAATGTGTCATGCGAATGTCTGCCGCTTTCTGAGATTGAGTGGGTATCTCGACGAGCCCCATAAGGTCAACGTAGTGCAATTGCCTTGGGCTGGGCCCCACCCTACCTGTCGGGATTGGGCACCTTCCCTTTCCCAGCGCTACAAGCGTTTGTAAATAATTGATGTCTAACTGAGGATTTTAGGTTGAAAAGCCAAGGTTTCTCCCCCATCTGAAGTATATTCAATAAAGATTTTGGAGTATTTCCCATGCGAATGGATCGTTTGACCAGTAAGTTTCAGATGGCACTCGCTGATGCCCAAAGCCTGGCAGTAGGGCGGGATCATCAGTTTATCGAACCCGTACATCTAATGAGTGCATTGCTTGATCAGGAAGGGGGCAGTGTCCGCCATCTATTGGCCCAGTCCGATGTTAACATTAACCAACTACGCTCCAGTCTCAATGCTGCGACTGAAAGACTCTCACAAGTAGAGGGGGCGGCAGGTGATCTGCATATCTCCAATGATCTGGGGCGTCTGCTTAATCAGACCGATAAACTGGCGCAGCAGCGTCATGACCAATATATCTCCAGTGAGCTGTTTGTACTTGCTGCCGTTGGAGATAAGGGTGAATTAGGTGAGATGCTACGCAATGCCGGGGCGTCGAAAGAGGCGCTGGAGAGAAGTATTGAAAAATTACGGGGTGGGCAGAATATCGACGATCAGAATGCCGAAGATCAGCGCCAATCTCTTGAAAAATATACCATCGACCTTACAGAACGAGCCGAGCAGGGGAAACTTGACCCGGTCATCGGTCGGGATGATGAGATTCGCCGAACCATCCAGGTTCTGCAACGCCGGACCAAAAACAACCCAGTTTTAATTGGCGAACCAGGTGTGGGCAAGACAGCCATTGTAGAGGGGCTTGCGCAACGTATCATTAATGGTGAAGTGCCTGAAGGACTAAAAAGCAAGCGACTGCTCTCACTCGATATGGGGGCGCTGATTGCCGGGGCCAAGTTTCGTGGCGAGTTTGAAGAGCGGCTTAAGGCTGTACTTAAGGATTTGGCCAAACAGGAGGGCCAGATTATCCTGTTTATCGATGAACTGCATACCATGGTGGGAGCTGGTAAGGCCGAAGGTTCTATGGATGCAGGTAATATGTTGAAGCCTGCTTTGGCTCGTGGTGAGTTGCACTGTGTGGGCGCGACCACCTTGGATGAGTACCGCCAATACCTGGAGAAAGATGCCGCTTTGGAACGCCGTTTTCAGAAAGTGCAGGTAAAGGAGCCCAGTGTCGAAGACACAATAGCGATTCTACGGGGCTTGAAAGAGCGTTATGAAGTACATCATGGTGTTGATATCACAGATCCAGCTATTGTCGCGGCAGCTACGCTCTCTCATCGCTATATCGCCGATCGTCAGCTGCCAGATAAGGCGATCGACCTAGTGGATGAAGCGGCTTCACTGATCCGGATGGAGATCGATTCCAAACCAGAAGAGATGGATCGACTGGAGCGTCGTATGATTCAGCTGAAGATTGAGCGGGAAGCACTCAATAAAGAGTCTGATGTTGCCTCGAAGAAGAGACTCGCCGATCTGCAATCAGAGATAGAGCGCCATGAGCGGGAGTTCTCCGATCTAGAGGAGATCTGGAAATCGGAGAAGGCGGCACTGCAAGGAACAGCGCATATCAAAGAGTCACTGGAACGTGCCCGACTTGAACTGGAGACAGCACATCGCGCCAGTGATCTGACACGCATGTCAGAGTTGCAGTATGGCCGAATTCCCGAGCTGGAGAAGCAGCTTGATATGGCAACCCAGGCTGAGATGCAGGAGATGCAGCTACTGCGCAATAAAGTTACCGAAGAGGAGATTGCCAATGTGGTCTCCAAATGGACGGGGATACCCGTTTCCAAGATGCTGGAAGGGGAGCGCGATAAGTTATTGCGAATGGAAGAGGCGCTAAGCAGGCGAGTGATTGGCCAACGAGAGGGTGTGGGTGCGGTCAGTGATGCCATTCGTCGCTCAAGGGCAGGTTTGTCCGATCCTAATCAGCCAAACGGATCGTTTCTTTTTCTGGGGCCAACCGGGGTGGGCAAAACGGAACTCTGCAAAGCGCTGGCTGACTTTCTGTTTGATACCGAAGAGGCAATGATTCGCATTGATATGTCTGAGTTTATGGAAAAGCACTCGGTGGCCCGCCTGATTGGCGCACCTCCAGGCTATGTGGGTTATGAAGAGGGCGGTTATCTGACCGAAGCAGTTCGTCGTCGGCCCTACTCAGTGATCCTTCTGGATGAGGTGGAAAAGGCCCATCCCGATGTCTTTAATGTGCTGTTGCAGGTGCTTGATGATGGGCGTTTAACCGATGGCCAGGGGCGTACTGTGGATTTCCGAAATACGGTGATCGTAATGACCTCGAATCTAGGGTCGCAAATTATCCAGGAGATGGCAACGGAAGCGCAATATAATGAGATGAAGCTGGCGGTGATGGAGACCGTTCAACAGAACTTTCGTCCTGAGTTTATTAATCGAGTGGATGATATTGTGGTCTTTCATCCTCTGGGTTCAGACCAGATTCGTGCCATCGCCTCGATCCAGGTCGAGTATCTGCGTAAGCGTTTAGCTGATCAAGAGATGATATTGGCAGTGACCGATAGTGCTCTCGATCGCTTGGGTAAGGCTGGTTTTGATCCTGTGTATGGTGCGCGGCCATTGAAGCGAGCCATTCGTCAGCAACTGGAAAATCTGTTAGCTCAAGAGATTCTTGCGGGACGCTTCGGGCCAGGAGATACAATAGAGGTGGATGCCTCTGATGATGGGTTGATTTTCAATTAGCCGCAGAAGATCAGTGCGCTTAGCTTCACCTAGCCAATCTATTTCACCGCGAAGGGTCATATCCTTCGTGGTGAAATTTTTTTGGAGTCAATGTGATGGAATAACTCGTAGCAACTCCTTGGAATAGCGGGCTATTGTGCGTCGTGCATGGATGCACAAGTGTCGCGGGCAGATGGATGTGCAGGAGCGACCCTTGCCCTGCACCACTACAAGCGCACTCTTCACGCTGTCCAACTGATCTTTTTAGGATCATTGATGTTCGTGAATTACTGCAAGCTGTTATTGATGCGGTTCGCACCGCTCACCGCATCCTACGCAATGACGAATGCGGATTCTAGTGTGGTGCTTCATACAAATTGACGATGATAGAAGCCTGCTCAGGCCAGGAGACAAGGCGCAATGCGCAGGGAATGGCTCGCCCTTTTCAAGCATTGCAACGCAGTATC
>JARRQF010000388.1:0-3596 GCA_037382065.1 Candidatus Thiodiazotropha sp.
TAACCCTCAATGACCATGGACAAGAGTGCGGGATTGTCGGGCGAGTGACTTAACGCCTCCTTGAGCTGGTCAAACCTTGCATCATCCATTCCGGGATCCTATCAATACCTAGACAATTTTGGAAAATTATACAGAAATTTTCGATTTCAAATAGTAGTCTATTGGCTCGACACCTGTACCCGGTTTGTACATTGAAGGGCTTATGCCCTTATTTCCTGAAACTGAAAGGAGAAACCGTTGGCTGGTTTAATCTCTTGTATATCAAAGCGTAGAAAGTCATTCACACTTCTTTCTAGACACAATAATTGAGTTTTCAGTCACCTCAACCGTGAGATTTTCCGTCTTTACAATTCCCATTAAAGCTTCAACCCATGGGATTTTTTGACATATATAGACACAGTACCCAGATCCGAGTCTGGCAGCATAAGCCCTTTACCAGCAAGTTTTGCAATAGTACCTTACACCTTTGCAGTTTTGGCTGCAGTGAAGTTAAGGCTAATACGATCCTCGCTGTACTCGCCAGAACACAAAACCGAACAAGCCAACAATGAGAATACAAATAATAATAGCGATAGTTTTCTAGCGCTGATCAAAACTTTTTATATAGGTAACAACAAAAATGCTGTGCCGACTCAAATACTGGCGGCATTGTCCGTTTATTTTTTGATCGCGTTTATGAAGTTCCAATCAAAACTGACAAAAACCCTCCGCCACAAATGGTGCCAGCGTTAGCACGTCGTTAGTGGGACAGCAGTGGCTCCGGCCCCTTTTCTCGACCCCCTTTCTTAGGTGTCCCCATTGATCACTAGTATCTTTAAATTATGAATTGGCTCTTTCGGTAATAGATAGCCCCGGTAGTAGTCAGTGGTGTACCACAGATAGCCTCCCTTCAGAACTGATTTTGCCCATTTACTGAATTTATCGAAATAAGCTGATTCTGTGTCAATACTGAAGTCACAGCTCCATGGCTTTCCCTTATACGAGAAACTGATAGACATCTCTTCCATAGAGTCTTCTTCACCGATCTCATTCAATGGAGGAGTCAATGTTAAATTCTCAATCAAGATCTTTGTCTTGTCACAAAACTTTGTAATCAGACTTGCATACTCATCGACCAGTTTGCCCTGCACCCAGCCGCCTCCAACTACCGGGTAATGGATTACCCTATCGGACACCTGTTCCTGCAAAACAATTTCAAGAAAATCAGCTGCTGAATCATCACTGCCATCACCACTTGGCTCTGCATACGATAACAAACCATAGCTCTTCAGTAGGTTAAAGACCTCTTCTCTATAATTTTCACAAACTGCAATTTGAGACATCCCTCTCCTGCTCGTAACCTTTTCAACCCGTGAAGGGAAATATTTATTTTGATACCAGATGAAATCCTCATGCACAGATGATAGGCCTTCCTTGAGCCAGGCAATGTTTTCCAATGCAGTATTCAACTGTTGCGGCGTTGCATGACCAACGGATATTTCGAATTCTCGCGTCTCGATAGCACAACCCGATAGCGATTTAAGATACAACCACAGTTCCGATTCTGTATTTGCATCACAGGCCGAAGCAACAACCTCTAGCTTGCTATCCAAAGCAGATACAAATTCAACCAATCTTTTAACATTCAGGCCGAATTCGCCACCATGCAGAATATAGACATGTGCTGGCGAATTGTGTGGGCAGGTAACGATTGGCGGTGTACCTGCACCGAAAATAACATTCGCAAAGAAATCGAAGTCGACCTTGAGTTCCGGATCATATTTTTTGAGTTTCTTACCGAAATTCTCATAATAGATCTCCAGAGAATTATGATCTGGTAAACCATTTGACATAGATTTAAATCGAAACAGGTTAGCTATTTGTCGCTTTATTTTGAGATCCAGGCAATAGAAATAGAACTCTGTAGAACACTCTTGACTGTTTCCCATTATTCAGACCCCTTTGTCTTTAAAGTATAAGAAGAATAATCGCTATCACCCCTGTATTTCAAGGCTGATAACTGGAGGCTGGATATGCCTGAAACGGCCTCAATCTGTTCACCCCCCCTGGATTTCCGGCTGAATCCGCCCGCTTTCGCTGCCTTCCTGGCCTGCAAACTTAGTTCAGGCAATTGCCCACCAGGCAACCTATCCTTCTGTTGCTGTACCGTGTTGAGAAGTTTACAGACCATCCCTGCCTGGGAAGAGGATGATCGGTTTGCCCAGGTGGCGAAAGTGGCTAGGTTTAGCTTGCATGCCAGCGTCGCGGCCCAAGCTTGGGAACGGCAACAGAAACACAAGTACCGGGACAGTCACCGTTTGGGATAGTCTAAAGCCATTCAAAATCAGATGGTTATTTCAAATGACAGCGCTTTCGCAACAACGTTTAAATGGTGAGTGTCCTCGTATTATCGTTCGGATGAAGGGGGGGTAGCGCCGGTTATGTAGACGCACGTCCCAAGCTGTTGTCCATGATTGCAGTTTTAAACGCTGAGGCCGCCGCTCGCCAAAAATATGATAGATTAGGCATCAAATAGCACAGATCGTTATCGCAACGATGATGCAAAGCACCGGCACTCAAGATCGTTAGTGTACGATCGCCTTGAGTGTCGGTGAGATCAAAAATCTATTTTTTTAAAGAGCTATCCCAATTTTTCTAATGGGCTTGTCCAACAAACGGTTCAGATCGTGGCTCGCTTCGCTCGCACGATCTAACCTTATTCGTTTTAGGCATTAATTAAACTCATCTTGCTGGGTTAAAATATCTGCCACTTCATGTGGAACATATACGAACTCAGGTACATCACCCGCAGAATATTCAACTATTCGACCTTTTTCACAATCTTTTGTCGCTTCGAGGATTGATTCGATAAACTCTTCACTAAAGCCATCTGAATATTGCTCGAATTTGATTGTGTGTTTTTTACCTTGAATCATGAAATTTAGCTCAACATTATCGCCTTTCGTAGTTGAGCTGATTGCTTCATATTTGATATTGCCGTGCGACAGCTTCTCGAATAACCGAAGAATGCTTTCATAGTCTTCACCAGCATCTCTCTCTGTACCAAAATCTTCAGGCCATACTTCAGTAGTGTACTCTTCGCATTCGTTAATAATTACTCCCCACAGATCGTAAATATTCGCTATAGATGATAACTTTACCCTCTTTTTTAAGATCCCTTCAGAAGACAAGAGATCTAAAATTATACTAATCTGTTCTTTGCTAATCTCAGTCATATTTAATTCCTATTAAGCTATAGATGCGACGTCTGCCGTCGCAGTAGAGACACTGGTCACCCTGCGTCCCCTGCACAGATCGGCGTGCGATTTTACCGCACCGGAATCCTCAAAGACGGCAGTTGAGACATCCATCCAAATCTTGCATCAAAACTGACTATCTGGCAACCTTACCTGAATATCAGCAAAACTCATCAGATATATATCGATAAGAAAACAGCTGAGAGTTGGGAACCACAACAGGTCGTTAAACGTTGGCATAAGTTATTTAACGGTTCATTGCTCTCTCATCGATTTATTCATGGAGAGTCGTTATCACCTGCTGAATATCATGCTGTAAATGAACTCATTGTACTTTGGCGTGCGCAACTGATGGATATC
>JARRQF010000389.1:0-4020 GCA_037382065.1 Candidatus Thiodiazotropha sp.
CTGTTATTAAAATGGAGCGGTCAACTGATTTTTTTAGGTTCAAGCATTGCAACGCAGTATCCTGGCCTGAGCAGGCTTCCCTTCGGGCGAGACGCTAAGCGGTCATCCGCGTTGTTGCGTGCCTTGGAAAGGGAGAAGCCATTCCCGGCGGTACGCGCCTAGCGGCTAACCGCTTAGCGTCACGCTATCATCGTCAATTTGTATGAAGCACCACACTAGGTATACACCTGAAAACCGGCCAACACAGTCCGTTTACGGCGTGAAGCGCCCCTGTGACGGTGCAGGGCAAGGATCGCTCCTGTACATCTAAGGTTTATTTTATTGTTAGCAATAATCTTCTCGTAAGATTCTTATTCCCAGAATAAGGAAGGCTCATTCTGCGTCTAATTTTAACTCTTATAATAATAAAGGAGAGTAACAGTGATCGTTAAGACAAGCAATCTTGATATCCTAGCCACACAGTCTCATGCAAATAGGCGCCAACAGCTAAGCATACTGACGGTAGCACTTGCATGCACATTGGGTATCATTAGCTGCAATACCTATGCTCAGGAGCTAAAAAACAACGGTAAAAAAGTAATCTGTTATTTTAGCGCCGGCACAAGGGAAGATTGGCGACCAGATGCTCACAAATTCACGGAAGGTACCGTCATTGCTGACGGTGAGATGAAAGACTGGCCAGGAGAGGCTTGGTTAAATATCGGCGATCCAGATGCGCTGGAAACCATCAAAACCATCATGCAGGCACGTCTTCAATCTGCCAAAGATGCCGGATGCGATGCCGTGGAACCAGATAATGTTGATGGCTATGACAACATTGAGGAGACTAATGGAGCCATCAATGCCACAGACCAAATCACTTATAATAAGTGGTTAGCGGAAGCTGCGCATGCCATCGGCCTTAGCATCGGGCTCAAAAATGACATTAATCAACTTAAGGAGCTAGCGCCATATTTCGATTTTGCCGTCAATGAACAGTGCTACGCATTTGGCAATGAATGCGTTGCCTATGAAAGCACATTTATAAGTGCAGATAAAGCAGTATTCAACCAGGAGTATCACGATGATAGTGGGCAAGGTATGATCACTGAGGAGCAGTTTCTCAGTAATGCCTGCTCCTATTTCTTCGGTGCCGGTATTTCAGCCATATGGCAAGAGGGCGTCGACTTAGAGGGAGGTGAATTTCTTTTCTGCCCTGGCGAATATATCGAGGATGAGGAGGAGTACGACTCTGAAAGCAATGATGATAATGAGGAGTACGACTCTGAGAGCAATGATGATGACGAGGAGTACAGCTCTGAAAGCAATGATGATAATGAGGAGTACGACTCTGAGAGCAATGATGATGACGAGGAGTACGACTCTGAGAGCAATGATGATGACGAGGAGTACACCTCAGGCAGCAACAAAGATCATGATGAGTGTGGCGCTGAAAACGAAGACAATACTAATTCAAGTAATAACTACAGAAAAAGGAGATGGCGCCATTGGCACCATCACTAACCCATACCTCTTCAGCTGATACAGGTAAAGAAATCATTTGTATAACTTGGCTATAAGTTAATAACCAGATATCATTTTATCCTATGGAAGGGTTTGGCCTAGCCCCATGGTCTTTGTGGTCATTGCAACCACAGAATTAATCTATCAAGTTGCAATGATATATCACCAACCATTTTAGACTAACCTTCGTTATCGGCGCAGGGATGCACTAGTTACATTTTAATAGGAACTATCTATCTACATGCGTTTATTAGTCATAGAAGATTCAGATATACTTCGTCAAAGCTTGCTTATTGGCCTCACTGATTCTGGTTATGTCGTAGATGTCTCTGCTGATGGAGAGGACGGCTTATGGAGAGCCAGCGATCATATGTATGACCTAATAATTCTTGACATCATGCTGCCTGGTATGAATGGCTTTGAATTACTTGAAAAGCTGCGGAGTGCAGGCTCTAGTAGCCTCGTATTGATGTTAACCGCTCGAGATGATATTGAAGATCGCGTTTTAGGATTGCGCAGTGGTGCTGACGATTATTTAGTAAAGCCATTTGATTTTTCAGAACTACTGGCTCGAATCGAAGCCTTGCTACGCCGTTGCGCTGGATATGCAACAAATATACTGGAGTGTGGCGAACTCTGTATCGACCTGCATAACAAGCAAGTAACCATAAAAAGCGAAGTAGTTTACCTGCCACCACGCGAATATTCTCTGCTAGAGTGTCTTACTCTTAATCGTCACCGAGTGGTACCGCGACATGAAATTGAGCAAAGAATTTATGATGATCGGATTGAGCCCATGAGTAATGTAGTAGACTCAGCAATCTCCCGGCTACGCAAAGCAATTGACACAAAAGGGAGGCCTTCGCTCATTGTTACCCATCGAGGTCATGGTTATCAGTTACGCCAACCTTAACAATCACTGACTTTCAAGCAAAGCATGAAATCAATCCGAGTTACCACTACTTGGCTTACTTTCTCAGGGGTCAGTCTAGCGGGGCTGGCCCTATGCTCTGCATCCTATATCGTGTCTCGTGAAATTCTCATAGATAACTTTGATAGAGACCTATTGCTAGAATTTCAAAATCTAGCCAGTGTTGCAAGGGTTTGGCCGAACAATGACTTTTATGTTGACATTGATTTCGACGTTGCAACGCAATATAACTCAGGAGGCACACGAATATTTCAGGTATGGAATGAAAATGGCTCGGAAGTGATAGATCAATCACCCATGCTGGAGGATGAAAACAGACGGTTAGCTTACCCACCTCGCCCCGCAACGAATAAGCCATATTTCTATAACCTTGTTGACCACTACCCAGCCAGAGCAATCTTTCAAATGATTGACACTCAGTGGGGCTGGGCTGGAAAGCAACAGGAGAGAGAAGCTACAAAAAAGAGCAAGAGTATGGTTGTGCAGTTACTCGTAGTCCGCGAACGAACCTCACTAGATCATTCCCTTAACCTACTGCTTAATTGGATGCTAAACATCGCAGCGATCTTACCAGTCCTGACCTTCTTCATTGTCTATTTCACGATTGGCAAAGGTATGCAGCCATTGCGTGACTTGACCACAAAAGTCAGCGCCATTCGTTGCAGTGAGGAAAAACTACCAACATCGGACCACTGGCCTACTGAAATCTCACCTGTGACAGACACGCTTAACGCTTTACTTAAAAGGCTTGACCTAACCCTCCAGAGGGAACGCCGTTTCACTGCCGATGCCGCTCATGAGCTACGCTCACCTTTAGCCGAATTGCGCACAGCTACGGATATTGCATTGCGAGCCTCGGATAATAAGGAACGACTATTGATCGCAGTACGCCAAGCCAACGAACTATCTCACTCCATGGCTAACTTAGTTAACTCAATGCTATTACTAGCCCGCTTTGAATCTGGAATGAGCACCCTGGATATTTCAACAGTAAACCTCGTAGAAATTCTCGAAGCACAGTACCAACGCATCCAAAGCTTAGCGAAAAAGCGGCAAATAACTCTCATAACAGAGGCCCCCACCGTGTTGACGACTGCAAGCGACAAAGGTCTGCTTGAGATTATCATCAGCGTGCTCCTTACTAATGCTGCTGAGTATGCACCTTTGAATTCAATAGTAAAGATCATTCTACTGACTACCGATAACGGATTTACACTTATAACTGAAAACTTGGCGCCTGACCTCGCAGAAGATGATCTGGACAAGCTTTTTCATCCCTTCTGGCGAAAAGGAAAATCCAGGGGAGAAAAAGATCATTATGGACTGGGACTCTCTATTGTGCAGGAGGCTGCAAATTGCTTAAAGCTTGCCGTTAACACCGATCTAAGCGAAGACAAACGCTTACACATCTGTGTCACCTCAAACTAACTTAGCAGCTTACCAAGATCAAAGGTATAAAAATCGCGGGTCTAGTGTGGTGCTTCATACAAATTGACGATGATAGAAGCCTGCTCAGGCCAGGAGACAAGGCGCAATGCGCAGGGAATGGCTCGCCCTTTTCAAGCATTGCAACGCAGTATCCTGGC
>JARRQF010000390.1:0-6172 GCA_037382065.1 Candidatus Thiodiazotropha sp.
GTTATATATTGAAAATCTTCTGCAATCAGATCCAGTATCTCAGGGCTTTCAACAAGAAGTCAGGAGAGTTTTAGGAGAAACTCTCCAAACTTGTGTTTGGTGTAAACATCAAATAGACTTGTTTGTGCGGTGCGGGTTTCTCGCATTCGTAAGGCCCTCCGGTTGCGAGTTATTTTTGTTGACGAAAACAATTCTACCAAACCGCAGGGCCTTTTTTCATGGCCGATTGTTAATTTTTGTTTGGTTTTCAATGGTTTTTGCGTTTATGGACGGGCACTAATTAGGTATAATATGAATAATAATTTTATCTCATATGATGGATATCCAAATCCATTGCTAATAAGAAAGTTTCTAAATGGCTTGCGACAGGACTCATTAAAGGATGCGCTGTTAAGCCTGACAACAGGTGATAACCTGCTTGCTTTTGTTGAAGGATTTATGGATTATCCGGATTGGCATTCCGCTTTCAAAGACCATGAAGGTGAATTAACAGAAGAAGGATTGGCGACAATAAAGTTTGTAAAGGAAAATAAGGTAGATTTTTTTAAACTGATTGTAGAATTATTTTGTTCGGGTGCTATCAAGGTTTTACCAATTACAATGGTTGCCATTGGAAATTTACTTTATGACGAAGAAAATATAGTAGAAATCGTTGACAGTTATCCTGATGATTTAAAAGATGACGAGGAAATTAGTATTTATGAAACAGATGTTGCTGATGTTGAAAATGAAATACTAAAAATGGCAATACTTGCGTATAAAAGTAAGGTGCCAAGGAAGAATTAATTGTCGTAGGTAATAAGACAAGAATAGACATCAAGGTTAGCCGAGTGAATAAATAAAATAGACACCCACTCAAATAGCCTAAACATAAAAGTAAAACCATTAAGATGGCGACACCTTATATTTAGGAGACACCCATCCAAAGCTTGCATCAAAACGAACGATCTGGCAGTCTAATCAAGAACATCAATAAACTCATCAGGTATCAAGGAGTGATATCATGCCAAAGCCACGGAAATCGTTAATCTCACTTGATGCAACTCCCTATTATCACTGTGTCTCACGATGCGTCAGGCGCGCCTTCCTGTGCGGTAAAGATAAATTTACCGGTAAAAGCTTTGAACATAGACGTGAATGGATTCAAAAGAGACTGATTGAGCTTGCTGGCATCTTCGCTATCGAGCTCGTCGGCTATGCCGTCATGTCAAATCACGTCCACACACTATTATATATCGATAAGAAGACTCTAAATAGACACCCACTCAAATACTACTTCGCATCGAACCTGGGAAATTGGGCGTGTTCCAGGCACTGAGTGAAGCGGATCAGGTTAGCACCCTCCATCAGCAAGCCCAAGAAGCGCTGAAAGATAACGAGACCACACGCAATAATCTTAAACATAATGAATTCAACCTCTGGACGATGCCAAATATCCGCCATGCCACAGCAGCGGTTTTGGGTGTCGAGGGTGAGCCACTTAAATGGATTGAATCACGGGGAACCAAAGAAGGTCGCATTGAGATGGCCTGGGAGTTAGGTGAGGCAGTATTGTCGTTTGGATTGGTCGCAGCTGGAAGCTATTTCACAGGTGGATTAGGCGCTATTCTATTGCGTGGCAGCGCCTTGCTGAGTGGACACAGCACGCTCAGCCAAACGAATGAGCTTATCAAAACCAATGCGGTGACCAATACCGCTCTCGATCCCACTGCAGGGCTACTCCCCCCAGAAATGAAGCAGCATTGGGGGTGGGCAGCCGCCGCCTGGGTCGGTTTAGGTTTGGACGCAGGCACAGCATCATTCCAGTCATTAGTTAAGAAAGGCGATATAGAGAGGTTTTAAGAATGGGAGATTTTGATAACAGCAGTAAATTGAGAAGAAAATTAGTACTAATGGTATTTAAGTCTTTATCAAGTGGAAAATCATTTCTAGAAACTTTTGTGGAACTAAATCATATCTCAAGTATGATCTTCTTTTTGGAGGGGCTAATTCAATTTCCTAGTATGCCTGATAATTTCAAGGATCTTGAAGATGAATTGAATGACGTTGCTAAAGAAGAGATTGTCAAATTACAATCGACGAAGTCTCTTTTCTTTGCATCTGTTGTTGAAAAATATAATAATCGAGATATTGATGCGGTTCCTATGCATTTAACTGACATACTTTGGTTATTAATTGATGAGGGTAATTTAGAAGAGTTGGTTAATTTATTGCCTGATGGAACTAAGCTGCGCTTAATTGAAAATCTCCTTAATATGGATCTGAGTGAATTCAGTGACATCCAGAGGAATGAAATACTAAGATATCGGGAGTCATATGTAGGTTGACATTGCTCCAAATATACAGGGAATGAAAGGGTAGACATAGAAGTCTAAATAGACACCCACTCAAATACTACTTCGCATCGAACCAGGAAAATTGGGCGCGTTCCAGGCACTGAGCGAAGCGGATCAGGTTAGCACCCTATAATCTAAAACATAATGAATTCAACTTCTGGGCGATGCCAAATATCCGTCATGCCACAGCAGCGGTTTTGGGTGTCGAGGGTGAGCCACATTTCATCCCATCAGCAAGCCCAAGAAGCGCTGAAAGATAACGAGACCACACGCAATGGTAATCAGCGATGGCTGGGGGATGACTGTGTCTTTCAACTGACAATTCATGCTTAAAATCTCTATTTCCGCCTTATTTCTCTACTTTTACAACAAATAAACTGGCCACATAATCAGCAGAGCAAGGTGTCGCCATCTTAATGGTGTTTAGCTTTGTGTTTGAGCTATTTGAGTGGGTGTCTAGATAGTCCGCATTAAATTTAGCGTATAAGTGTGAGTGGGGGAATCCTGTCTTTGGTCGGATGCTTACGGTGCACAAGTGTCGCGAGCAGATGGATGTGCAGGCGCGCCCCTTGCCCTGCCCACCACAAGCGCACTCTTCAGGCCGTCCAACTGATCTTTTTAGGTTAATGGATAGGTCGAAAAAGAGCGTAAGTTCTTCTCGATTGCTTGGAACCATTTTTCCATTGCAGAGCCAGAGTGGATTCACTCTGACTCTGACTATGCTGTAATAGCTATCTATTAGCTACTCAGCACAGGTCCATATTTTCTGTCAATAATAGGGATATGGTTATTTAGCCAATCCTTAATGAAGGTCATTGTGTCCGCTCCGACTTCGGCTTCGTTTGCATGAAATTTTCCCTGAAGTTCGGTGCACGTATTTACGAGTTCAGCGTGTACCACTCGATGGTTAGCTAAATCTTCATAGCCCTTTTCTTCCATCAGCTTCTCTTCATCCTGAAAGTGTTTTACGACGTATTCAACCAAGCTATCAAGAGATTTGCCAATATCTGACCGTTCGCCTCCTGAAACGGCTGTATTCAATGAATTTACCCGATTGAATAACTCTTGGTGTTGCTCGTCGCAGAATTTAACAGTTGTTCCGTAGTCTTCTTGCGTCCACTTCATAAATGACATGCTTGTTCCTCGCTAGTTAAAGAATATTATTTGTAGTATCCATATTATAAAACCTAGATTGAAGAGTATGCATCTCTCTTTCTGGTTTTATAATGGGGTCGTTTCCAAGAGATGCACAGTTTGTAAATGGGTGATTTAAAAAAATACTCATGAAATGTGGATTTCGTGAAATTATATACATACATTATTCCGTTTAAATGCGTAGGGTGAGATATCATTGATTAATAACCAATAAAATATGGATATTTATAAATTATTCATTTAGTATACGCAGTATACGGCTATTTTTTACTGGGAACTCCGCTGAAAATATCAAATTGTTGCTTGTATACATCGCTCTGTACATCAAAAGCACCCAATATACTATGGAATACATTTTCTTGAGAGTGCCGTTCTTGCTGTTTAAGTTGTTCTAAAGATATACCCTCTTTTTTTAAGAATTCACTGGACATCCATACAATGAAGGGAATTTCTTTTTGAACATCAGGAGCGATTGTATAAGGTGTTCCATGTAAATATACACCATGTTCGCCTAAAGACTCGCCGTGATCCGATATATACATAAGCATACGGGGTCTGTTATCTAGACTTTTGAGTATATTGATGGCTCTATTGAGAAAATAGTCGGTATACAAGATTGAATTATCATAAGCATTTAGCAACTCGTTATTTGTGCATCTGTTTAATTCTACTGACTTGCATACAGGTTTGAATTTTTCAAACTGGCTTGGGTATCGGGTGTAATATTCCGGACCATGACTTCCCTTCTGATGAAGAACCACAAAGACATTTTGTTTCTTTGATGATTGAATTCGTTCAGATAATCCGCTTAATAAAACCCCGTCTTTATCACACTCATTAACATCCTTACACTCTTTTTCCAGATCACTGCTTTTTTGAAAACTCTGAATCTTCATGGGGGGCTCACCCCAATTTTTTGTTCTCCAGTCGACATCAACACCATATCTTTGAAGATAGCTTGTTAAGGGTTCGTATTGTTCGGAAAATAGTGAGCTATTATTATTGTGTGATAGCATGCAACTTAAAGATGCCGTTGTATAAGTGGAACATGAAACCGTATTCTTTAAAGCAATTGCGCCCGATTTTGTAAGCCATGGGTTGGTGGGTTTATTATATCCATAGAGCGAAAAATTACGTGCACGAGCAGATTCTCCTATTACCAAAATAACCACTGTTTTCTCTTTTGATGATAAAGTAGCCGGTGGCAGAAGGATCTGTTCTTGTGATCGTGATAGCAGCGATGTTTGGAAACGTAACGTATTAATAACATAGGACCATGGTAGGACCATAAGTGAGAATAGAGCTAAACGTAATCTACTTGTGTATTGAATTCGAATCTTGAGAAGCAGTAAGCATGGAACTACTCCAAATATAATAAGATAAATAATTAAATTGGTATGAAAAAAACCGGACGCCTCAGAGTATCGTGTGTTTAGTATATTGCCCATCATGGTTTTATCTAAGATAACTTGATAGGTTTGCACGTAGTAAAGGGCAACTGAGTTACCTAGAAACATTAGCATGCTAATCGGCTTAAGCAATTTCTGTGAAATTTGGAGCAACAGAGAGATGAGTAAGGCGGTAACGACGAATATAATAACAGATAGGGTAATTATGGTTAGAATGCTATTGGAATGCAGTCCATTTAGATTGTTTACGGTAAATGAGTATAGTGGCACATGATATAAAACCAAATTTACCAATGTGATAAGAATGATGAGATTGATGGTGTTAGCTGAATAGCGCAAGCGACGACTAATCTCTAATCCACATGAAAACCAACTAGCTGGGTTTAGAATCGAAAAATGGCTGCTATTCATGGTTTCTCATACTGTTTCTGTGCCCCTTTTTTGCTAAAGAAGAATCGCCTTAGGTAGTCCCGCATTAGCCAAAGTGATGCGACCAATCCACACAAACCAGATAGCCAATATGCCACGCCATCCAGAGGGTATGCCAGTGCGCGCTCTATTAACGAAAGGCTTGCTAAAAACAACACAGCACTGAGTACGCAACGACTGGTTGAGCTGAATGCTGATCTCCACCATTTTTGGTAACGCTGAGCAAGTGCTGCTCCGCTGAAGCCGGAAATCAAACCAAATAGAGCACCAATCAATGTATCCAATGGCCAGTGTGCACCTACAGCAATACGGGATTGGCAGACAGTAACAGCAAATAGTATGACGGGTAAAAATATCAACCAATAACGCCAGTTTAGTGGCTGTGGGGCCAGTGTAGCCAAGACAGCTATTGTACCTGCGAAAATAGTGATTGAGTGTCCAGATGGCAAACTATTATGTGCCGTAATGGCATGGTTAATTACCGTAAAATGGTGTTGGTCAATAACGGCTGCGGGTCGTGGTACGGCTGCCAAGTATTTACCTGTTGCCGAGAGTATACCTGCAAAAGGCGCCGCTGCGAGGGCTGCCGCCCATGCCTGTGCACGCCAAATTATTAATGGTGATAAGAGTGGAATCAGTACAGTAGCATCACCAAATAGTGTTAAATTTGACCATGCTTGCTCTGGCCAGCTATTCAGTGCGTGATTTAAAGTGATAAACCAATCACGTTGAATAGACCAATACCCAACCTGGTCAAAATGCCAATCAGTTAACCATTTAACCAGGAGGCCAGCCAATAAAATAGAGAGCGTAGCTACCATTACCCAAGCTATCCAATGCCCA
>JARRQF010000391.1:0-3573 GCA_037382065.1 Candidatus Thiodiazotropha sp.
GACCATTATGAGATCTACGAATTCTGGCCCTCTGATCTACTGCAGATCTTTCGTCAGGCTGGCATTGTACGCCGCGTACCTCCACCCTATCAGCAGGCATGCAGTCTGGAGCAACAGTGCATCGGCGGTACATCACCCAGGATCACCTCGCCCAGCCGATTGATCACCTACACGCTGCGCGCCGATCGTTTGAGCAGTGAACGCATCCCATTCAAGGCAGTGAGTGACAGCGACGTAAAGACTCTCTACTGGTTGATAGACAATCAACTGATGGGGCAGGTCGACGCAGCAAAAACCTATTTCTGGCCTGCAGCCGCAGGGAATTTCACCGTCACGGTACTGGATGATCATGGCCGAGCCGATGCACTGGAGATGCGAGTGAGGCTGGTTGAATAGCGACTGCGAGAACCGGATTCGGCCAGAAACTAACATTCATGTGAAAAGAATCCGGTAGCCGAATTGGCTCAACACGATAGTTCTATCTGACCTTGATGCTACTTAAGTTAAGGACGTTTGGGACGATATCCAACACCTTTTGGTGGGGCAGGGCCCCACCCTACCTGAGCTCCGGAGCGAAGAGTGGGGCCCTCCCCCACCATTAAATCGCTTGATTAAGCAGCATTCCTGTCTGACCGGAAAAAGATACTATCGCTTGATTTGGCGAAATGGCTTTGTCTTTATGTTTATTGATTACCCAACACAATCAGTCATTTTGGCGTTAGCAGCAGGAGTTGCGTAACGGCGTAAATAGTTTTGCGTGCTGAGTAGTGGTGCTCGGGTTACGCAGAATGTTGTTTAACCCCCTCTACCGCAAAAGGAGAGAGGACGTCCCATTCGAAAACAGTGTTAGCTTCGAGTCAGGTCATACAGACAAACCATCCTGTTACCTCCACTCCTGATCCATGCTTCCCCTCTCCCCTTGCGGGAGAGGGTCAGGGAGAGGGGATATATGTATAACCGATGAGCGAAGCGAACGCCTTAACTCAAAACCATAGTGGCCATGTCTAACTTTGGCTGTGTTACATGGGCAGTCAGGTTTTGTTTTAACCTTTACAGTTTTTTCTGCTAACCTACTAGAAACTAAGGCAATCATATCTGGTAGGGATGCATTTTTCAGGAACCACTTTCTCCCTGCCCGTTAGCATTCATTCTCATCAACATGAAGAATCATATGAGAACTTTTGGCTTGATATCACAATATCAGTGCCGGCTAGATATCCCAATATCAGAGCCGGCAAGATAATCAACTGTTAGGCAAAAAGCGATGAAAAGTAGATTACAAATAGGCCAGGTAGTGGCATTTATATTTTTGCTATTTATTTCTACGCAGACTTTTTCTGACCATACAGTAACCTACGCAATGGGCTTGTTACAGTCTGGGGATCGCGAGAAAGCTACTACGGTTTTGATGAATATTGCTGCTTCAGGCGGTATGGAAGCTAATTATGCTAGGTGTGCAATGCATTTATACGGGCTAGGGAAACACGAGAACAGAAAGCTTGCCTTTGAGTATTGCATGAAGGCTGCCAAAGCTGGTAACGGCGATGCTCAGTATGTGGTCGGCACACTATACGAGAATGGTTTTGGAGTAGAGCTGGATGAATCAAAAGCTGTTAGTTGGTATATAAAGTCAGTATCACAAGGAAATTTATATGCTGAACATAACCTAGGTCTAATGTACTTCCAGGGTCGAGGGGTTCCACGTAATTATGCTAAAGCACTAGAACTCACTAAACACGCAGCAGAAAATGGTTACTCTTTAGCGCAAAACAGCCTTGCTGTTGCCTACGCCAAAGGGCAAGGAGTCCCAATTGACTGGCAATCCGCAAATAGGTGGTGGAAAATCTCTGCAGAGCAGGGTGTAGTAGAGGCACAGCACTCATTAGGCAATTCATATTGTTTTGGTCGAGGTATGTCTCAAGATCGAAGTGAAGGCATCAAGTGGCTAAGGTTAGCTCTAGATAATGGGTATGATGCTGCGCGGGAAAACTTTAACAGATGTAGAATAAAATGGTGGGAGTTTTGGAAATAAATTAGCCTAACCATAAATTACACCCGACCTCCTACGTCGGCGGCTGAATTAAACGTTAGCTGCATAAATATGATCAACTCGAATCACATCAGATTCACAGAGGCTTTAAAAAGTGGGGTGTATCAATCGTTGGTAATAAAGCGACATGATCGTGAATGTTACCTGTTGATTGATATTGATGGTTCACCACACGTATTCGTCAATAAGCATGGTAAACCCCAAACATATCGGAATATTTGGCAAGTAAAGGAATGGCTAGAAGAGAAATACGGAGTAAATACTGAGGGTATCGAAGTAATCATTCAGAAGTCTAAGCCTTAGTCCAATGCGTCTATTATGAATAATCATTTGATATTGGTGGCGAAGCAATGGAAAAACAGCTAAAAATGAATAACGAGACACGGGGTCTCGTTAATAAAGCTGTTAGGCATAGAAAATGAAGGAATATTTCTGTTGGAGGTGTAACAAAATAATGCCGTTTCTGGAAGAGCATGAGTGGAAACAAGTAGCACCTCTACTCGAAGGGGCTATTAAGGCTATCAAAGATTATCGCTCAAGACATAATTGTGATTTAGCCACAGCAAAAGATAACTGCAAGCCAGAGGCAACAAGAAAGTTTGAAGAAATTACAGGTATGCCAAATGTTCATTTCGAAACTATCTATCACCACAGGCTCGCTGACTGGGGGCAGGAATGCCCTAAATGTGGCTATTTGCTGAGAACACCAAAAGCAAAGTTCTGTGCAAATTGTGGCTGGTTGAAAAACAATAATGCCTAACCAGCGCGTAAACACGGATCGCACAAAGCTGCGCCGCTTCGCTCTACACCTTTGTGCGCCCGGTTACGCGAAACGTTATGGCTACACCGGAATCGAAGTATGAAAGAAATAGATGGAGATTTATTACAGCTCGCGAAGGAAGGCGTATTCGACGTTATTATTCATGGTTGTAATTGCCAATGCCAAATGGGGAAAGGAATCGCTTTATCAGTTAAAAACGAATTTCCTCAAGCATATAAGGCTGATTGTGATACCGAAAAAGGCGCCAAAGAAAAATTGGGTGATTACTCGTGCGCAAACGTGTCTTACAACGGAAATGAATTCACAATCGTGAACGCGTATACACAGTTTCATTGGCGCGGCAAAGGGGTTAAAGCAGATTATGAAGCAATTAAAAAGGTAATGACCAAAATCAAGCAAAAATATTCAGGCAAACGTATTGGTTACCCTCTCATCGGAGCGGGTCTTGCGGGTGGGGATTGGAGCGTGATTTCAAATATTATTAATGAGGAACTTGCAGGCGAAGATCATACACTTGTCAAATTCAAGCCATAAGAGGGATAGAAAGGGGGTTTTTATCCCCCTCCCTCCCACACCACCTGGCATACGGGTCCGTACCAAGGCGGTTGCCAAAAGTGTCGGGGCGTAGCCGGACAAGCAAATCAAGGTACAGAAGCTTGATCAACTTTGAAAATAACGTGATCACCAACGCGCCTATCGCCTCTTACGTGAGCCGGACGGCCCAAACTGAGCATAGAGCATG
>JARRQF010000392.1:0-3561 GCA_037382065.1 Candidatus Thiodiazotropha sp.
TCTGCGCCAGGACTCGACTGGAGCCCCGAACAAGTCAGTGGCTGGTTGGACCAGGAAGAAGGGATCGCTGTCAGTCATGAGTGGATCTATCTGTATGTTTATACAGACAAGCGCCACGGCGGTGACCTTTATAAACATCTGCGTTGCCTGGCGGTAGGCGGCGGAAGCGCTGCACCAGTTTCTGGTAAAGTCTGAAACTTGATGTGGTCACTTGACGGGCGGTTGATTCGGTTCCGACTCATGCTCACATTGCACCAACGGGTAAATCATTTTTTTCATTTAAGATCGCCCCCGGAAATGCCAGGGGCTGATTCGAATTGCGGTTCACTAGCGGTAGGTTACCGATGTCGACTTAATAGTGTAGGGTGCCTTAACAAGCCTGCGGTGTCCGTCCCCGGTCAGATCGATGGCAAAGGCGTCAAAGGTGGTATAGCACTCTACCACTAGGTAGTAGAGTTGAGTAAAGCCCGAGCAGCTTCCCGCCGTATCCTTGTAGCCATCCGCATCCCAGGCTTCCGGCACTACCGTATACCAGCCGTGGTTTCCGGTTATGCCTTTCGCCCTGTTGACGTCAGGTCGGCTTCTGTTCGCGTAGACTGCACCTACGTAGGTGTACGCCGGTCCGGTTGTCTTGCCGTAGAAATGGACCCAGACACTTTGACTCGGCTTGTCAGGGTCGTAAGCCCAGCCTGCCGCGTAGCGTGTGATATTCGAATGGGGTTGCAGAAAATCGTAGTAATGTTCTTTGGGCGATACCCAGTCGAAATAACCAATTGGCTTGTTCCCGGAAGCCGCCGTCGTGACTGCGCTTTGAATCGTGGTTGAGCCAGCGAGCTGAGTCTTCTCGGTCGGGTATTTGGAAAGCCAGGCAAAGCCCGCCTCACGCAGTCCCTGCAGGAGTACGCTGTACCGTTCACCGGGACTCATTGCGGCGATGCCGGGAACCTGGAGTTCGACCGAGTCTTTTCGATCGCCCTGTTCGAAGACGATGGTTGCAGCGGATGCACTCTTGTCCCAGTCGAGATGGGCAAGTGTTTCCTGTGACTGGTAGTCGTATAGAACCGCTGCAAACTGGTTCTCGGTGTCGAGGGTGGCTGTTACGGCAAGCGTATCGAGATCGGGTTGTTGAACCTTCTCCGGTGCTTTGGTTTTGGCAGGGGAATGGAAAATGGATTTGGTCGGTGCGCTGGTTTCCGTGCCGGCCAGGTCACCTCCTGTGGCGGAATTCGCCAGGAAAAGAAGTGGTGTGCCGAACAGGATTAGTTTGCTGAGTTTTGCTTTCATCATTGCTCGTCCTTGCATCTGTGCGGATAACAGCCTTCTATGGCTGTGGATTGAAATAGGTGCGAATGCATGCGATATTCTCCCGCTGAGCGAAATGACGCCTGCGGAAAATTTCGGGGTTATTGTCTGGGCATGTTAAACATGCAGGCTGTCCGGGCTTTGCGAGACGCTTTGCTGCCGGACTGATGCATGCGTTGGTTTTCTTTACGAAGAGGCGTTACTTGGCATGGTCACTCCTTATATCTGACTCGTGTTCTGACTGGGGCCGGTCGTATCGTACACTCCGGATTGTCGATGTGCCGGTGAAAGCAAATACTATGTATGCGGTTGAAAAATACAAGTGACATATTCACTGGCATTGGAGAGCATTATATGTGATTGAGCGACGGGTCGGCTGGCCGCTCCGATACCCCGGTGTACACGTGCCGACTGACGTCAAGAAAGCCTTTTCGACTGGCTATGGCCTTTGAGGAATCGTCTTCCAAGTCGCTCTGCAGCTTCTCATAGTCTGTCTAATCGGCCCAATGCAGCAACATGATATTCTCGGTCGCCTTTCCGGACGCGCTCAAGGTAGTACTCGGGGTCGAGCTTGAGACGTTTCAATATCGGCGGTAGCGATGAAGAAGCGGCACTACGTTTATCTTCCCGGATGGCTCTCCCAGACCAGTCCAACAGCTCCAGATAGTCACTGCTCGTAAATGAAAATGCATTTTGGTGCCTGTATGAATGTCTAGTATTTGATCGAATGCTCAACCAAAACGTCGCCGAGTTTACGTATTACCCTGGCCATATCCCGAGCCAGGTTAAACATCAGCACACCGAAATCATAAGGGAAACGATCGTGTAATTTGGAAAAGAGTGATGAACTTATCTCCAGTACTACCCCGTCTTCCTTGACCACAGCTTTACCCACACGGTCATGCAGGCCGATCATGGCGACAAAGCCCATTTCCTCGCCGAATTCCGATGTCCTTGTATAGCGATACTCGCCCTGGTGATGCTTGAGGAACTCTACCGATCCCTGACACACCACGAAAAAGCTATTTCCTGGATCACCCGGTTCGAAGAGCAAGTCACCTGAGTTGACCTGGTACAGTTTCCCTTCTTCTAACAAAAAACGGGTAGCCTCGGCAGACAAAGCGCCAAATATGGAACCGCCCTGTAAGGTCTCAGGATCCATCTGGCTGATTACGTCTTGTACAGATATCTGTCTCATAAGCTAGAAACCTCATCGCAATTACTATCAGGAATGAAGCATTATTTCTAATATAGGAACCGATTCCTTCACGGAACCGTCTCCCCTCTTCCTTCTGCACTCTGTGTTTCGATTCCTAGTTTGAGTGTGTCGTTGCAAGTCACACTATGTGTGCTTATTGGGTGCTTAACTCCGGTGCTGTACTTCCCATCATTCCTCGGCCCATGTCTGGTCTTCCGTAACCGTTTTGCCGGGTTGTCCGGACCATTTCCGTACATGGGTATACCGTTATAACCGGGCCTCATTGTTTTTATCGGCGATACCTCAAATCCGGGCTGTGTCAACTTAATCCAGCCTCCATGATCCTCTCCCATAGACGTATATGCAATGCCATTCAAGGATGCATCACATGGTTCCAAGTTACTAGTATTACTAGATATTATTGGATGAGGGGTGCGGTCCTTGTAACATTTGAGTATACGATCCAGAATCCCATAGTGCTTATGGAGTCATTGTTGATTGCGAACATTGCATCTACAAAAACAGCGACGGCCGAAGCTGTTTCGATATCACCGTTCCCATTAGTGATAGTGAAACCGGCGCTTCCGGCCAAGCATCATTGCACTGCACGGTTACCGCTGAGCAACATATTATCAGCATGATGGGGTCAGAGTAAGTTTACTCTGACCCCGTTCGTTTATGAATTGACCGAATAAGATATACTTTGGCCAGACAAATGAGAGTTAAGTCATTTTGTAACAAAACCACCTACACCCCCAATCACCATGGGATCCAAAGTGAATCCAGCAGCAAAGCCACTTGCAAATCCCCCCCAAAAACCAGCCCACAAATGATTGGAAGCTGGGACACATTCATTTCCTGCATTCGCGGAATAATTGAGTAAAGTTCGCCGCTGGGGTCAGAGTAAATTTACTCTGACCCCGTTCGCTCCTTAATGGCATAGGCACATATCTCGATCGAAAAGATGTCTGACAACTTCTGAAGACGATCTAATCCACTGTCGTCGGTGTTCAAAACTCTTTCCGTTGTAAGGATCTTTTCCGCACAACCAAGCGCGGCGC
>JARRQF010000393.1:0-3560 GCA_037382065.1 Candidatus Thiodiazotropha sp.
TACGTTACAGATCTATCAGACATCAACTGCCTGATATCTTTCAAGCTCAAACTGGGTTATTCATGCCAATCAAAACACATTGGTAGGGACCTACTTGCGCCTTAACCAGAAAATTCACATACAAACTAATCAATCTGTTGATATTAATAGGATAAGCCAACAGATTTAGTCGATCGTTGTCATAATTTCATCTCGATAAAAACAAAGGAAGCTTAGAGTTTGGTTTTATCATTTTTAAATGATAAACAAAAAAACAATGACTGTCCCTTGATGGAATGTTGATGGTATGGATCAATGCCACGTTTGAGCGCCGTAGGAATCGCCGCTCTTTAGGACGGCGAGAATATCAAGTCAGTATGCCACTGGCTGGGCCATTGGGATCGTATCCACCGATGGTGCCATAAACACCCATATACTGTGCGACCGTATCCAACAGTCGAAAGTGATTGGGAACGCTAACGATGCGTCCACGATTCACCGCTGAGCCACCACCCGCAAACATATATGCCGCATCAGTACCAGTATGCGCGCTACCATCGCCCATATCAGTGACTTGTACGACTAATGTGGAATCGATTAACTTTCCACCAGCAGGATCATCCTCTTCCCGCAACCGCCTGATTAGATGGGCAACGCGTTCTGTGAAGTAGGCGCGGTAAGCCGCATAGTTATCAAAACTCCCCCCATGAATTGCAGAGTGGTATTGTTCGGAAAATCCGGTCACACTAAAATCAGCTGAGTCACTGCCCATTTGCAGCGTCACGATTCGGGTGATATTGCATTTGAGCGCCAGGATGGCGTTTTCAGTCTGCAGTGCGAATAGGTTGGTAAATTCACTATCGACCTGTTCGTCAGTGAGGTTGCCCGGATTGTATACAGGATTGCTGCAACCCATAGGTATCAGGCCTGTTGCACTGTTATTCAGATCAGCCTGCATTTTTTCGATTGCAGCTTGATGCTGCTCCAGGCGCTGTAATTCATAGCTACCCAGCTTGGTCTTAATTTTTTTCAGAGCGGCAAGATTGAACTCCTGAAGCTTCTTATCACGCTTAAGTCCGATCGGGCTGGGATCAACCGAACCACCGAACAGCCTCTCGAAGGCGGCCTGTGGATTATCCTGAAAATCGGTACTCCCAGAAAAAGAGCGTCCAGAAATAGGATTGAGATTCCGTGTGCGCACACCCAGGCGCAACGAAGCCACCGGAGAGACCGCACCCACGGTTTCTTCCAACGCAAGATCGATGCTACCAGTCACACCTTTAGCAAATGCGCCGAGAACTCGCTGGGCGCCACTGTGGCCGCCTCCGCCGATAATCTCCACATCTTTGAAGAACACACACTCATTCTTCACATCCTCTAGTGGCGCCGAACAAACCTTTAACTCCAAATTTTCGTCAGGCAGGAATGAATTGGAAGCGCCATTTGGAGTCCCATCGGGAATATAGATAAAAATGACCTTGCGCAGAGAGTTTTCATCAGCCATTGCCTGGCGCGAGAGCAACATACCAGCGCCCAAACTGGATGCTTGTAGCAGCGGTGCAGACAAGCCTATCTTGCCAATAAACTTTAGAAAGTTACGGCGTTGCGGTGATGCGATGTCTTTTGTGTGACTCATAGTGACCTCAGAAAGATGATATTTCGATTTTTTCCGTTAGCGTGTGACATCTTTGCGATAGCGCACACTGTCCATCGTGCCGAGTGCCCTGAGCAGCTCGAACGGACTGTTGCCACTGGATTGCATCTGTTCGTCCAGCTTCTGAACCTCGCAGGTATAACTCGCAACTTCACTATTCGATAGTTTGATATCCATTGTCTGGTCTAGGAGTTTGGAGCCGGTACCCATTGCCATGCGGAAAACAGTATCAATAAAACACTGACGTGTGGCATCCAGATTGGCGATCTGGTGAGCCCAATCTTTGGCTCCATTGAAGGTAATTGTGTTGCCATCATTAATGCTGTTAACACCATACATGACGCCCTGCGAGTCAATGGTGAGCCTGTTATAGTCCTGAATCTGGGGCAGACCTACCGCATCGAAATCTTCGAAGCCGCCACCCAGCGGATTGAGCATCTCTGCATGACAGGTTTGACAAACTCCAGCAGAAGTTTGAAATTCGTATTTTCGCCGTGATGTGGCAAGACCATTATGAGCTGCCAGATAGGTTTCCCATTCATCAACCGCATCCTGGCGCAGCTCGTCAAAGTCTACATTCAGGGACACGCCAGTTGGGGGTATAGGAACATCTTGACACAGAAAGCGTCTGCGCAAATAGGTCGCACGGACAATCGGACTGGTATCCTGTTCATGGGCATGAACGGCCAGGAATGCGCCCGAGGTGACCAGGCCTGCACGGCTTGTTACGTCTGAAACCTTCTGCATGTCACTCCCGCTGACACTACCGATACCATAGAAATCAGCGAGTGCCGCGTTGACGAAGGTGAAGTCGCCATCATACAACGCACTGAAAGGTTCGCCTTCGTCCAGTACCACATGATTGAACACTTTACGGACTTCCTGCGCCATCGCCTGCCGCACTTCTTTTGTGAAGTTAGGATAGAGCATTGGGTCTTTCGCCAGATTCAACACCTGGTCAGTACGCAGCCATTGCGCGGCAAAATCGCCAAAATGCTCACGTGCTCGTGGCGTGTGCAACAAACGCTCAACCTGGGCCGCGATCTGGGACTTCGTCTCCAACTGTTTATCAGCGGCGGCCTGCAGCAGGGTATCGTCCGGCGTGGAGCCAGTGAATGTAAATGCAAGATAGGAAGCCAGTTGATATGGCGTAAGGACATAGGCATCGGCATCAAGCTCAACATCAGGCAGGGTTTGTGTCGCCTCTTGAGCACCAGACAGCTCGAGCTTGCTGATGATCAGATTCTGTCCGCCCTTGTATTCATCGGGCGCATTGATCCGTTTGTTAAACACTGAAAAATATACATGCTCTCCCTTGAACGCTGTGGTATGGAACTGATAGGTCTTGCTATACCTGTGGTTAACCAGCACCTTCCCGATCACTTGGTCCTTTGCTTCGATGGTCATCGTTGGCCACAAGCCATTTTCTGGTCCCTGGGTTCCCCTAACGGTAATGGTGATTAGGTCATTCCCGGTAAACGTGGCGTTTTGCCCTTGTTGCCCGAGCCCGAGGGTGTGCGGATCGCTGCTGTCGATGAAAGTTTGTACGGTGCCAGCCTGCTCATACTGAACACTACTGTTATCGCCCGCATTGATATCGGCGACTGACACACCTGTTTCATCCCGATAGAGGAATTGCGGCGATGTGAACAGGATTTTCAGTGCCAACGCAAGGCCTTCATGAATATCTCCGCCCGTATAGTCATCACTAAACAATGCTTGAAAGGCAATGAATTCATCCTCGCTAAGCGGACGACGAAAAACCCGGGGAATATAGTTTTCAATGAAACTGTAGGTACAGGCATCATCAGTTAATTCAGAACAATCGATAACATCGGCAAAGCTATTCGCAGAAAGATGCTCAACCTCCTTATTGACAACCTGGACATAGGCCTGTAAAGAGCCGCTTGATATGCTGGTCATTACA
>JARRQF010000394.1:0-3557 GCA_037382065.1 Candidatus Thiodiazotropha sp.
GCCAGGATACTGCGTTGCAATGCTTGAAAAGGGCGAGCCATTCCCTGCGCATTGCGCCTTGTCTCCTGGCCTGAGCAGGCTTCTATAATCGTCAATTTGTATGAAGCACCACACTAGAATGGAGCGGTCAACTGATTTTTTAGGTTCAAAGATCACCAAGCAGGCTTGGCGCTTCCCTTTGTTATTGAGCTACCTATAACTTTTTACCGGACACCGTTACCTTCAGGGTGCCGAAGGATCTATCAGACAACCATCCCTGGTGTTTTAAACCGATAGGTAACTCTTTTTGAATACACTATAAAATATAGTGATTGCGTAGGATGCGGTGAGCGGTGCGAACCGCATCAATAACAGCTTGCAGTGATTCACGAACATCTATGATGCGGTTCGTGCCTCACCACATCCTACGTAATATGCTCATACCGCACGTTATGAGTTGGCTAAGGTTTGGGGGTAATCATTAAGATGCCGCAGACGTTTCACTGGTATTTTTCAATGCGCCAAGCATCGCATCCAAAGCTCTATCCATAATTGGTGTCGTGGAGACTTCAACCGTCTTAGCCGTTCCTTCGCGCAGGTGTTTTGCCAACCCAGAGACCGTCATCTCCATCACTTTCATACCTTTACAATTGACAAAGATGTAGGTGTCTGTCACCTTGCTTTTCCATGAAAGTTTAACTCGGACCTTGCTACCATTATTGACAATTTCAAGCCACACACCAAGCTCCATCCCCTGTGCCAAACGCACGAATTCATCTTCTTTTAAAGTCGCGTCATCTGCTAATTCATCAAGGTGACTGCTGTCATCAGCCGTCAGATGACTGTCAGCAAAATGAATTTCACGATGGTTTACCGGTTCGGTGCCAGCTGTATTCACCTGACCGGCATCGCCACCACGCAGCACCTTTATGTGGCAGTTCTGCAGCTCCTTAAACAGACGTGCCATTTTGTGTTGATCAAAAGAGATGCTATTCAAACGTTCTCGCACATTGCGCAGCAGCTCCGGGATACTGCGCAATAACTGCTGACGTTCGGAATATTCTGGCTTTGGTTGCACGCTCCAAAGAAGTCGATCAACGATATCCAACGCCACCGACCAGTCTTTGCTTTGATCGCTCTCGCGCAGATAGATGAGCAACAACACATCCTTCCAGCCATCTTCCAGTATTGACATTACCGCCTGTGGTATGACCTGCTGCTTCTGCAAGCGTAGATTAAGTTCCTCAGCAACAATCTGCTTGGCCGATTTAAGCTGCTCCTTACCACGAGTGATTTGATTGGTACGCTGTTCGGCTATCTCGGCACCACGTTGCTCTTTTTGCCACCAGTTGGAGAATTCATCATCCAGTTCGGCAAACAGTCCAGGGTCATCATGGAACTCATTGAGAATTCGTTTAATGATCGATTCAATCTTATTAAAAAGCGAATCATTGGCACGATCACCTGTATCATTCCAGCCTACTGCGGCCTGCGCCAGGGAGTTCAGCAAGCGACGTGCCGGATGAACTTTTTTACTGAAGAAACTCTTATCGATAATCGCAACCTTTAGCATGGGGATCTGTAGGCGGCTGATCAGTGCCTTCATAGCATCTGGTAGGCTGTAGTCATCGAGAATATACTCGAATAACATGGAGATCACGTCAATCGTATCGTTATCAGCATCCCCCAGGGAGCGGGTTAGCTGTCCATCCTTTGCTATCTGCAGTTCATTTACCAAGCGAGTTCGCATCTGCTCAGGAGTGAGTGGCTGATCGGTTCGCTGACCTTGGGGCAACATCACCACATTCGACTGCTGGATAGCTGATAAAACGCCAAGCAACTCCCCCGTTTCTACCATTGGCACATTGCCATTAGGTGCCATTAACATGCTACTACCGGAGCTGGCACGATGTACGCCTAATAACTGCTGCAGTGTCTTGAAAACCTCCGCCTGCAACTCTTCATTGGAACCAGCCACCTGACTGGTAGGTGAGCCTGAGACATAAGAGGAATCACTTGCTAGATAACTATCACTCGCTTCACCACGAAGGCTTGGCGCAACCGGATTGCGACGCACCTTAGGAGTGAGTTTCGGAATTACTCCAGCACGCCCCAGCAATAGGTTGATCTCATCATAAAGACCACCGATATAGTGCATGACATGCCGGTCAAAGAGTTTATAAACCACCAATTTAACGGGCAACTCTACCGGCACATCGGTCATCGCTACCTGAAAGGCGTGACATATCACCCCTGGATCAAGGGGCGATTGTTGCGCCATTTGATCATCCACCTGCCCCTCACCAATGAGATAAGCGAAACGCTGACCTAAGGCATGGCGCTCACGGGCAAAACGACTTTCTGATTTGCTCACCATATTGGTAATAGCAAGAGAATCCTCCAAATCATCGTTATTCACCAATGACATCTCGGAATCACGGCTCAGTTCGTCCAGGGTGGGTTGGGCAACACTGACCACACCGGTCTCCCAATATTGGTCGTAGGTGTGTAATAACTTTTGGGTAAAACTGCGATCAATCCCTACACGCTGTTTGCGTAGTTCTCGCATGGAATCAAAATAGACATTCTGTAGTGCGTTGTTCTCTGATTTATTCGCCATCTCATAGAGTGAATCATCAAGATTTTCGAACAAACCACTCATTAACTTCGGGAGAGTTTTGACAACCAGATTGCGACATTCGGACGCAATCCTTCTGCCGCTAACATCAAGCGTTATGTTTTTTTGACCAGGCATAGCTGAGCCGAGTGTAATAATATTGTCTTGCCTTTGCATTTATCGCCACTTGATTAACCCTAAATGATCCTAAGGCGATGCCAACAATCCCTTTCACCCATATCTAAATATAAGGCTATTCCAGCATTTACGCAGGGACTGAGAAGAATCTCACAAAAGAACCATACACGCTTTAAGGCTCTACGGCATCATCATACGAAGCACTATTCAGAAGCTAGCACCAAATGCCTGTAGTATCAATGATTTCCGTCTTTATATTTACTCATAAATGCATAAAAAACCGGTGTTTATCGCGACACTCGGAATGTAATTTCGGGAAATAAACGCTCCCAGTCACGCAATGAAAGCCCTTTCTTAAGGAGAATAATGGATCTGTTTTCGCCATCAAGAAATAGAAGCCTAAATAAATCTGCGGTATTGTACTGGAGAATGCAGGAGTTTCTACAATTGAGTCATACTCCAAGCTATTGATGATTGGGCAAATATCACCGATGAACGGCGAGACTTGTGCGAGAACGCATTTAACCTTAAGTAATACTTTATACTTTGCTGATATTCCAGAAATAAAATTGTTAGGATTATTCCTAGTGTGGTGCTTCATACAGATTGACGATTATAGAAGCCTGCTCAGGCCAGGAGACAAGGCGCAATGCGCAGGGAATGGCTCGCCCTTTTCAAGCATTGCAACGCAGGATCCTGGCCTGAGCAGGCTTCCCTTCGGGCGAGACGCTAAGCGGTCATCCGCGTTGTTGCGCGCCTTGGAAAGGGAGAAGCCATTCCCGGCGGCACGCGCCTAGCGACTAACCGCTTAGCGTCACGCTAT
>JARRQF010000395.1:0-5367 GCA_037382065.1 Candidatus Thiodiazotropha sp.
AGCAGGGTCTGCGCAGCGGTGGTCTCGCTGCCGGGAAAATCGAGGGCGAACAGACGTGCCTGTTTGGCATTGTCGTGGGGGGTGGGGAAAAAACCGGCAAACATCGCCTGGTGGGAGGCATAGGTGAAACTGCCCGGTGCGTGGCGCTTCTCCCAACCGCCGGGCAGATGGCGGCTGATATTGGGCAGATGACCTGCCTGCCACTCCTGCTGCGCGATGTCGTAGCGCAATGTGTCCAGGGTGATGAGCAGAATATCCTGGTGGCCGATAACAGAATTCATATCGATCATGACTGAGTTTTCTCACCCCAGCGGTCAATTTCCAGTCCAAAGCTGTCGCGGCCCTGAAAGACGATGCCGGGCAACAGGTCGCCAAAGGCATTTACTTCGATGATGCGGGGCTGCTTGCCTCCCCGGGGCAGCAACAGGTCGATGCCCATGTAGTGTGAATCGGGAAAGGCCTTTGCGGTATCGGTCACGCACTTTTCCAGTCGTTCGCACTGTGCCTTGTCCCAGCCCAGTTCCTGCAGATGTCCCCGCGGATTCCCCAGGTGCAGATTGGTCAAGGGGGTCCTGCTTTTTCGCACCACGCTGTGGGCCGGTCGAGCGCCGATGGCCATGACCCTGAGGTCGTAGGCAAGTCCTCCGCAACGGGATTTGGGCAGCCATTGCTCGATATGCACATCCTGGGCAAACAGGGGCGCCATCAGTTGGCTGATCTCTTCGGGGTGGGAATAGCGGCGCGGTTTGAGTGAGTTGTAGAGTCGGGGTCTGTTATTGCGGCTAACCAGTTCGATGGAGGTCGAAGCGGATTCGCGCTTGCCGTCCGGATGGACCTCATAGGCGATCACCCCCGATGCGGACGAACCGTAACGGGATTTGACGAATACCCGGTGGCAGCGCTCCTCCAGCATGTATTGGCGCAACATTCCGTGACTGGAGAATTGAGGCAGCGCCGGTATGACATCGATCCCTTGGCGTAACAGGTGCGCATGACAGTTCTGCTTGTCGAACATCAGGGCGATGTCGTCCGGCGGGTTCATGAAGCGGATGAGCTTGCCTTGTTGCGCGGCTTTGGCCGTAGTCGATTTCAGTTGCATCAGCAGTCGTTGAAAGCCTTGATACCAGTAACGCATATCGGCGATCTCGCCGATCTCGCTCGATAGCCGAGGCGGGTCCAGTGGGGCGTTCTCATACCCCAGGCGTATCAATCCGTGCTCGACGGCTTGATTTTCCCCGGGAGAATCGATGCGTACTACAATCCTGTCGCTCTCCAACGATGCGAACATCGCCATGAGTCGCGGTTCCAACGATGGAAAATCTTCCAGCAACGCCCCATAGGAAAGCACGGATACAACGCCGGGCCCTCGCTGTTCGAGGGCTTGGCGGAACAGATCCAGGCGACGGTTTTCAGGGTTGCCGATCAGCAGCCAGCCGTCATTCGCTGACGGCGACATAACGGTAGGATTCGCCGTCGTCCTCATCGGCTTCCTGTTTGTCGCTCAGGTCCACCTCGATGCCCAATTGCTTCAACTCCCCGGCCAGCGCATCGCTGATGTAGTGATGAGAGAGATCCAGTCGTTTGAGCTTTTTGATCAGGGGGGCGTTCAGCAGGGCGCGAGCCCCCTCGTCGCCAAGGGTTCCGAGGGAGAGATCGAGTTCCTCCAGCTGTTCCAGCAGGGGGGAATCCGCAATCATGGCGGCAATCTGATCGGCCGCCATACTGTCTCTGAGGCCCAAAACTGTCAATTTAGGGAAGCGGGTGGATTCGAGTAAAGGCAGTATGACCAGCGGATCGCCTTCCCAGCCGTAATTGTCATCGCCGAGCCACAGTTCCAGCTTTTCCAGATTGGGCAGGCTGGCGGAGATGACTTCGTTGATAACCGAGGAGTGGAGTCCGCCGGTTTCAATCACCAGTTGTTTGAGGGATTCCTGGCGAATCTCCCCCAAACGTACCCGAAACAGCTCCAGCCGTGGAAAACAGCCCCACAACGCGCTGTAGTTGCCTTGGATGATCCAGGAAATCTCGCAATCCTCATAGGTCATCTCGCCGACAAACAGTGCGCAAAGGCGGGGTAACCTGTTTGCCTTGCCAACCAGCTCATCGATAAAGCTCTGAATGCCTGATTCGTGGGCCTCTTCCCATGGGCCGATGATAAGTGCCTCGATATCACCCGCGAGAGGATCAGCGAGTAGCTTTTCAAACTGGCCCAGGAGTGTTACACCTTCATCGGCATCGTCCCAGCCGACGGAGAGTCGGATAGCGTTTGACGCATCCTGTATGCCCTTCTCCTGATCAAATTCCTCGATGTTTCTGTTAGCAAAGGTTTCCACTGATTCACTGATCGTCATCTTTAACTCCTTCTATGAAGATGCGCCTGTTGTAGAGGGTTACGGTGGTTATGCTTGCGCGAATGGGGTTAATTCCGCGGATTGTCATCTTCACCAGCGGTGGAGTATACCCTCAAAATCCAGGGGGAAACACGCCCTCGACGCGGCCTGGCTGGGTATGACAGGGGTGGCCGAAGCACTCGCCGAGAATACGCCTTTCTTCATGAGGTGATCCAGAGAAGTGGTGCCTGGATACACCGTTTACGGACCTAAGGATGGAATCTTGTGCCGCGTTTGGACGGCGTCACATCTACCCGGTATTTGCTGTTGTTCGCGAACACGCCATGAAAGCGGGTCAGGTTTACTCTAGGCTTGGATGCCAACGCCGCCAGCTTGGCGATGACAAATTGGCAGGAAAGCCAATTTGCACGACAAAGGTCGCCCGAAGGGTGGAGCTCAGGGACATGCGACATGAAATCCAGCGTCTCAAAGATGACGTGCGTAGCGCCATCGCTGTAGGCCGTTTTTAGCTGAGTCGCTCCTGCGCATTCATCTGCCCGCGACACTCGTGAATCTGTTCACGTCGTACCGGATATTGACTGAGGGTGTCAGTGACAGCCGTTTCTCTGATACCGCTGGTCATGAAATATATCGGCATAGCCTCCCCAGCTTCTGCTGAAAGGCATTGCCACTATACTAAATCGAATTTAGCAATCAACTTGCCCAGAAACTTTGATCTTAAATCTTCATCAAGCTCCAGATTGATCTTGGCCGCACGAGTTAGGTATACAGACATTTTATCTGTAAAAGCTATAGAAATTTGGCTTAAATCCTGAGTGAGTAAATACTCACAGGCCTGGTCAAAATAAAAAATCAAAATTCCCCATGGATCGTGAATTACTTTTTCCGCGGATGGAATACCAAAATACAAGCTTTGAATAGCTATTTCCAAAGCCAGTTGCTGGTTTATTTTCTGAAAATAATGTAAGCAGGCGTTTAAAATAAAACTCGGGTTTGATCCTGAGTCTTCAGGATACAAGCAATATACCTTAGCTAAATCTTCTGCTAATGACAAACTGTTTTTTTCTAGATCACTTTTTAAATCTTTTGCGAACCAATAACCATCTTTTAAAGTAATTTTCATTTTTTGATTGATGGTCTTTAGATCATTTGCCTCAATGGCTCTCCACAAGAAATGATTACCATTTATTAAATCTTTATAAAATGAAACTTCCATATTATGTTTAAGATGTAGCGAAAAACAAGGAGCCTTTTGATAAGACTTTGCGCCAAATACCAGCTTGGTTCCATCTGGCGAATAAGCAAGACAAGTTACTGGTGGTAATTTAGATAATTTTTCATCCACTTTCTCATTAACAAAAACATCTTTGGTTAAAATATTATAAAAAATGACTTGCTTAGGTTTTTCTGTTCTCATCAATAAAACAGGACGCTGAGTCGAAAAGCACAAGGGACTTGATCCAAAGAACTTAATCTTAACTGGAAATGGAAATTCATTTGAAATCTCCCCAGCTCCCCCTTTTATAAATACAATTTCATTTTTGCTTTTAAACACAGCAAGTAAATCCAAATGAGAACAGTAAGCCACTTTTTTTAGATTATCTTGATCAATTTTATTATAACTCCATAGTTGCAATTCTGTATTCACATCAAAGGCGCTTAGAGTACCATTTGAGAGTTCGTAAGATCTTTTTTTATCTTCTGAAAAAAAGGAAATATTTACCGAGCCATCATTCATGGTATCAGATATTAATTGGCCACTTTGTCTATCTATTTTTAAATAATTAGCATAGCCATGATTTGCGATAATCGTCGCATCATCTGCCGAAAAACAAATAGATTCAATGTACATATAATTTTTCAGCTGCCAAACAAGCTCTCCAGTATTCACATTCCAAAGATGAACCCCCCCTGAAGAGCCATGCCCTGCGGCCAAATATTTTTTACAAGAAGAAAGAGCTAAACACTTTACTTCGTGGTGTGAAGGCGCTCTAAATGTTTTTACCACTTCACCAGTATTAACATCCCATAATCGCGTACAGTAATCACCACCTCCGCTAAATACAAATTGATTATTTAAAAATAATAGGCACTCTACTCCGTAGTGAATATATCCATCTTTATCAGCAGATGACACATGATTAGGCCCCGCTATCCAATCCACAATTTCAACATGATTTGGCATTATTTCTCCTTAACAAAATGTGATTTAAAATGAGACCTACAATATAAAGTATAGTGAGAATACCCAAACCCCCTCCTACCTATCAAGGCAGAAAACTGGTAGCAGAATACGCTTGAGATGCCCGCCTTCCCGACCTCATCCCACCTAACTCTCCGGGTTTACGCCCTCTTCCACTGCCTTTCTGGCCATCAACCGTAATTTGGGTAACAACCCACCAGGCAAACCATCCTGTTGTTGCTTGCCGCGTATAGAAATGTGAAGACCCGATACTAGACAAACCAGTCTGAAGTCGGTGAGCCCCGCGTTGCAGGCAATAATTCCGACGCGGGTGGCAAGCTGCCCTTGGCTTGTAGATGATTCAGTATTTGGTTACCCTTTCAACATAACCCACGTTTGTTGAGATGGGCAGGTCAAAACATGATGTCTAGTTTGTTGGGCAAGGCCCCAACCTAGCTAATTACTCAGGGTATAGAGTGGGGCCCTGCCCCACCATAACGTTTCGCTATCGCCGTCTGCGTTAGCCTTACTCATCTAACTTTTCTACAATCACCCCATGCACCCACTCGAATTTCCCAAAGGACTGACGGCGGAAAAATTCCTCGCCCGCCACTGGCAAAAAAAGCCACTGCTGTTCAGACAACCCCTGCCCGGTTTTCAATGCGGACTGGAGCCTGAAGAGCTGGCCGGCATGGCCTGCGAAGAGGGCGTGGAGTCGCGGCTCGTGTTGGAGAAAGACGGCGCCAGCCCCTGGGAAGCGCGCTTCGGCCCCTTCGAGGAAAGCGTTTTCAGCCAGCTGCCGGAGAGCCACTGGACCCTGCTGGTACAGGACGT
>JARRQF010000396.1:0-3550 GCA_037382065.1 Candidatus Thiodiazotropha sp.
ACTGTTTTTGCCATAATAGTGATTCCATAACACTTGCTATAAAATAACTAACTAATCGCAGTAGGCCTATAACAAGATAGAAAGGCAATAAGTCAATTGCTTCGCCATAGGAGGTTTCCTTTGCGAATTGTGTTGCTGCTAAATAAACACAAAATAGAACCAAAGAATAAATCGATACCCTACTGATAGTTCCAAAGAATACAAGCCTGTATAAGGTCGCATTGTTGTGTAAAGAGCGTAATTCAGGTACAAACCTAGCAATTGATTGGCTTACTCCAAAAGATGAGATAACTCCGGAAAAGAGCACTATCGCTTGAAATATAGCAAGTACTGCATAGTCTTCTTTCGGTATGGCGCGTGAGACAATGAACAGTACACTAATTGCCGATATCGCAGAAAATGCTTTTCCTGTAGCAAAGTGTATCAGGCTGGATCTTACTGATGAAAGACTATAGTGGCTTACTTGCTTCATATGTTATTGGTTCACGATTATCTTTGACTATATCCGAATAATGATAATAAAATAAAATGACGCGAAAATGAGTTAGAAGCATACATGCAACAACACGTTAAACAATAGTATTAGATAGTAAGGCTAACATGCATATAAAGTATGTGGCGTAATAATATTCAACAATACATCTATCAAGGAAAGAATAGTGTGAAGCTACATCCAGCGATATATTTTGTTGGCAAACCATGTGCTCACTATTATGATAGGTTTTAAACCAAATATATTAGAATATTTTAGCAATAACATTTTGCGTTTTTTTGATGACGTCTCGGTGGAAAGTGAAATAGATTTCAAACGGTATTTAGTCTGAAATGATGCGAGTCTATTCAGGCGTGCGATTTTCTTTGCTTGTGTCCACCATTCAGAGTCTTCGCCGGTCATCTTGGCACTAAAGGGATTTGACGTAACAAGTTTTCTTTTAACTAGCCAAGAACTTGTCATCGGAATGTTTTTTCCGCCCAAACCACAAGCAATCACTGAATCGTGTTCATCAATCATCAGATGATCAGTAGCAATGGCATCATAGCGGTATTTTACAGCGATTCTGAGTTGTTTCTTAATCTTATTTTTTGTCCATACATCATCACCGTCTAAAAAAGCTATCCATTCTGTATCTGATTCAGAAGCGCCAATGTTACGAATAATGCCAGGCGGGTTAAGCTCAATTCTTCGAATTATTATATCCTTATCAGAAGGAATGATGTCATAGATCCAAGTATTATCTAGAGATACATAAATACGAATTTTACAAGAAATAGTTTGGGTGATAACAGACTCTACAGCCCTCAAGATATACGGTTTTTCGCTATCTGTCATGCACAACACAATAGCAGTTACAGATAATGAATAGTCGTTCTCATTGATACTTCGTAACATGGGCGATCACAGCTCAAAACATGGTAATAATAGAATAAAGGTGACGGGCATTTATAAGAAATCTAGCAGGGTTGTTTTGTATTGGTTCAATATCCGTGGCCATGTAAACTTAGACTTATAAATAGACATGCTAGAGTATTTCATATTATCGAGAACATCTTTAGTGTTTAATAACCAGTCTAATTTTGCTTGGCATGAGTCAATATCGTCAAAATAGTGATTGATTTCGCCAGCGACCCAACGATTGTAACAATTATCGTGCGCGAGAATGGCATTTTCTGCTCCAAGAGCTTCAACTAAAGAGGGGTTCGTTCCTCCTACTTGGTGCCCATGAATGTATAGTAATGTGAAATACCTTAATGCTTGAACTATTAATTTATCATATATCGCTCCAGGGAAAATGACTTCATCACTTGCGGCGTCTTTGACTTTTTTACAATACGCTATATTTCCTTTATTGTAATCACCAAGTACGACAAGTTTGATATTTCTTTTTTTCTGAGAAAATGCTGTAACTATTTCAAATATGGAATTTTCCGGTTCAGGTCTTGCTATTACGAGGGCATAATTGTTAGGTGTTAAGCCAAAATTTAACAATACGTTTTTGTCTGCGTTTGAAACTTGGTCTGCACCATATGGGATCATGACAATTTTGTCATTGCTCACTCTCGAACTAAGATGGTTTTCGATTTCTGGATGGTCTGCAATAAGGAGATTTCCAATATGGCAACCAATCCGTTCATTAAAATATAACCAAGCTCGCTCAAAAAATGACCATTTCGCCCTTTTCCATTCAATACCGTCCATGTTTATAATATTCTTTCGCTTTTTTAGCCGATATATAGTAGAAAATATGGCAGTGTTATAACCAAGTGTTAGAATTAGACCGTCGCTCTTTGCGGCATGAAGTGTGGATTTATAATCAAAAATGACTGTGCCAAGAGCGCCTGTTTTATCGACAGGAATATTGACTCGACGTATTCCATTCCAATCATCTATTAATGCTTCTCCGCAGCCTTCTATTTGGCAATAGACAGTTACATCCCATTCATTTTTAACGAGATAAATAGCTAGATGTTCAGCGAATGTTTCAAATCCCCCGTGGTTAGCCGGTATGCCACGGGTTCCAAGGATATTTAATTTCTTTTGCATTATTGATAGTAACCAAGCGTTTTCATTGTATCGGTGTAGATATGATCTATGGGAGCCAGTAGGGTGGGATGCGGCTTAGGTTTGTTTTCATATAATCCTTTTTCACAATACTCTGCAATTGCTGAATCAGATTCTAATTCACACCACGCAAGTAATTTACTCATGGCCACATATTTTTGAGATGAGAGTTCTTCATAGCTAATGGTGTAAATTGATTTTTTATGGGTTAATTGTTGTTTTTTGCCTTCACGCATGGTGATGATCCATTCTAATGCGGCCCGATTAACATGGTCGATCTCAATAGGAGAGATGTTTAGAACATCTAGAAAGTACGGGTCTTTTGAAATTATTTGATCGTATAGATAGTGCCACTTAATATTATCTCGTCCCCACCAATCTTCGCGAATATTATTTTTTGTATACCCGAGGCGTTTAGACCATAGGTCGATGGAGTGAGACGCGTCATTGCCATTTCTAGTTATGAAGATTATTTTGGCATCAGGAAAAATTTCCAGTAAATAATCTACCCGAAAAATTAATTCAGGATATTTATCTACAAGTCTTTTGGAATTAACGATCTTGAGGTATCTTGAGAAGATTCTATGAGCATCTGTTGAAATTTTATCAGTAACATCACTATGTGTTAAATGATATTTGCCATTTGTTAATATATAGTCGCCATTTATATCATGCCTTGGATCAATAAGGCGCCAGATAGCTTTTGGCTCATTTAAAAAGCCAACGTCTTTATGTAATGATAATAAGACGCCTAGAATAGTCGTACCTGATCTACCCAGCCCTGTAATAAATATAGGTTTTAGGATCTTGGGATTACCGGGAAATGAACGAATGGCTTCAAGAAAGCTAAACACAGCTGGATTGAACCATTGTCCCTTTGTTGTATGTGGGCGGCCTTCAAACAATCCATAGCTGACTAATCTTCGAAAAACCTTTCCTAGACCTTGTGTTCTGTAAAGAGAATCAATTTGCGCAACCATATTTCGTATT
>JARRQF010000397.1:0-3550 GCA_037382065.1 Candidatus Thiodiazotropha sp.
CATCCGCGTTGTTGCGCGCCTTGGAAAGGGAGAAGCCATTCCCGGCGGCACGCGCCTAGCGGCTAACCGCTTAGCGTCACGCTATCATCGTCAATTTGTATGAAGCACCACACTAGTTTTCCAAAGATAGGGGGCAGGCTAGCTGCTTGAGTCTGCTAAAATTTGATGCACTTTCCAATATTCAGGCTATCATCAATAGAGAAGCTGTCACTTCTCAGACAACCGATTGAGAACCTTAGCTTGTTTTCAAGGAGAAGAAATCATGAATATTGATCTCGCTGATGTTACCCTGCATGTTGATGAAACACTGGATGCCCAAGGCCTGATGGATATTGAAAACTCTTTTCGTAATCGAGAGGGCGTCATCTCTGTCCATGTGGAGCAAAAACGCCCCCACCTCTTCATTCTGGAATACAACCCTGCAAACGTTAATAGCAAAGATCTCTTAACCATTACAAAATATAAGGGACTTCATGCCGAATTGATCGGTCTTTAATCCCTACTATCCATTCGAACCAGCTCCACATCCCATATTATGGGTGAGTTCGAAGAGATCAGCCGGTCATGGTGATCCACCATGACCGCAACTCACACTTGTACCCAATTCCACAGTAGATTATTGTGTCGCCGCAACTATGTGGTAGTAACCTCATAACAACAAATAACACGGAGTTGGAGATGCAGAGAGTGACCATTGTAGGCAGCGGCTTCGCTGCCTTAACCGCCATAAAAACCCTGCGTGCACAAAACAGCGAAGCAGAGATCACAGTTGTCAGTCCCAAGAAAGAGTTTCACTACCTGCCGGGTTCCATATGGATCCCGTCAGGTATTCGTGAAGCAAAAGATCTCATCATCCCCCTGCAACCCTTCTTTACCCGCATGCAGGTCAAGCATATCCAGGGAGAGGCGACAGGCATGAGCCCTGACGGCCGACGCTTGCAAACCACAGCGGGAGAGATCGAAAATGATGCACTGATCATTGCCTCTGGCGGCCGCTTTATCAAAAAACTGCCCGGTATTGAGCATGCTATCACGCCCTGTGAGGGCATTGATGCTACCTTGAAAATCCGCCAGCGCTTGAAAGAGATGGATGGAGGCGTCATCGCCATCGGCTTCTCTGGAAACCCCAAAGAACCCAGTGCCATGCGCGGTGGACCGATGTTTGAGTTTCTATTTGGTATCGACCGTCAATTACGTCTCGAAAAACGGCGTGATAACTTCAAACTAATCTTCTTCACTCCAGCGGAAAACCCCGGCCAACGCCTCGGTCCAAAGGCCGTCACAGGACTGGTCAATGAAATGAAAAAGCGGGATATTGAAACCCACCTGGGCCATAAAATGGTCAGGTTCAGCGAAAAGAGTATCGAAACAGAAGGCGGAGTATTCGACACGGACCTGATCTTATTCATGCCCGGCATGACCGGAAATCAATGGTTTGATAATACTGAACTGCCCCGCTCTCCAGGAGGATTGGTCAAAGCTGATGCCCAGTGTCGTGTGGAAGGCATGGAGAAAGTCTATATTGCGGGTGACTCCGGTAGCTTTCCTGGTCCGGAATGGATGCCAAAACAGGCCCATATGGCAGACCTACAGGCAGCGGCAGCAGTAAAAAATCTACTCGCGGAATGGCGCGGTGAACCTCCCAAAGAGACCTATAAGGTAGAACTTTTATGCATTGTCGATAGCCAAACCAGCGGTATGCTTGTCGCCCGCACCATGAAGAGAAATATTGTTATGCCGAATATGGCTCTATTTCATTGGTTGAAGCGCTTTTTTGAGTGGTGGTATCTGCGTCAGTATCGCTAATATTTCATGAGAGTGATGTAAGCTGCGCTTATGCTATTTTATATCCCCCCACCCTGGCCCTCTCCCCTTGGAGGGTGTCGCAAAAGTCGTAGGGTGGGGCTCTGTCTCACCATTAAAAGGATGAAATGTAGGATGTGGTGAGGTACGAACCGCATCATGGATGTTCGTGAGCCACCCCACTATTGATGTGGTTCGCACCGCTCACCGCATCCTACGCAATCACGAATTTTATCGCGACTTCAAAAAGAGTGACCTATCGGTTTAAAAATACCATTGTAGTGCAATTGCCCTGGGGGCCTGCCCCACCAGCAAGGGTTGGCTTATCACAGGTTACGAGTTGGGTTACGTTGCGCTAACCCAACCTACCGGAGTAGTCGAAGCTCTCCCTGTCGTCAATAGATAGATTGCAAACAGGCCATCTTCATCCACCCAGTGGCGCACCGCTTCAAAGCCATTCTCTGCTGCCAGTCCAATAAACTCATCAGGGGCGTATTTGTAAGAGTTCTCAGTATGAAGCTGTTCGCCTTTTTCAAACTCGAAATGGTGGCCATTCAAGCGTAACGTATGTTGGCGCGTGCTGATCAAATGCATTTCGATACGACCCTTTTCACTGTTATAAAAGGCCTTGTGCTCAAAGCTGTCTGGATCAAGGTCGACATTCAACTCGTCACGCATACGGTGCAGTAGATTGCGATTAAAGGCAGCAGTTAAACCAGCCGCATCATTGTAGGCAGCATTCAATAGCCCTTTGCTCTTTTTGGTATCGACACCCACCAATAACATACCATCACTCCCCAGGATATGATGAACCATACGCAGAAAACCACCTGCTTCACTATGGTTGAAATTGCCCAGACTGGAACCGGGAAAAAACAGTAACCTACGCCCTTCTGGCACATCGTCTGGCACCGGCAAAGAGTGGGTAAAGTCCACACACGCGGCGCGAATCGGCAACCAGGGATACTCTTGAGCCAATGCCATGGCACTCGATTTCAGGTAGTCGAACGAGATATCCATTGGCACAAAGGCAGTGGGCCTAAGCACATCGAGTAGCAGACGAATTTTGTCCGCACTTCCCGCTCCCGGCTCGATCACCACGCACCCTCGACCGGCCAGCTCGGCTATCTCCTCAGCGAAATGTGCAAGCATGCGCCGCTCCACTTTCGGAAGATAGTACTCCGGCTGCTGGCAGATCTGATCGAATAACTCAGAACCTCGTTCATCATAGAAAAACTTTGGAGGTATCGATTTCACCGGTTGCGATAAGCCCTGAACCACTGCGTCATAGAGACTCAATGCAGCTGGTTTGTGGTCATAAAAGGTAACATTTTCCATTAACCTGAAATCCTGTTAGCGCTACGGAGTTAAACCTAAAAAGATCAGTTGGACAGCGTGAAGAGTGCGCTTGTGGTGGTGCAGGGCAAGGGTTGCTCCTGTACATCCATGTGCCGCCACAAGCGTGATTCACCCAGTAGGTGACCATAACCATCGAAGCTATTTTCTTCAAAATCAGATACCTATTATTAGAATGGAGCGGTCAATTGATTTTTTTAGGTTCAAGCATCTTCTGCAAGGCGCAAGCCGGTAAAGGCCCAACGCTCGTCGGGATAGAAGAAATTACGGTAGCTAGTGTGGTGCTTCATACAAATTGACGATGATAGAAGCCTGCTCAGGCCAGGAGACAAGGCGCAATGCGCAGGGAATGGCTCGCCCTTTTCAACCTAAAAAGATCAGTTGGACAGCG
>JARRQF010000398.1:0-3514 GCA_037382065.1 Candidatus Thiodiazotropha sp.
CAGGATACTGCGTTGCAATGCTTGAAAAGGGCGAGCCATTCCCTGCGCATTGCGCCTTGTCTCCTGGCCTGAGCAGGCTTCTATCATCGTCAATTTGTATGAAGCACCACACTAGTTGACCGCACCAGGGTCTTTGCCGAAAATTCCGAAACTGGCCAAGAAGTGAGTGTCTTTACGACCAGTATTACCTACGTCTGTTTGGATGCAACGGGAAAAAAACAGCCCTGCTAAATTGCATGACTAATAGCACCAATAGAGAGATCAGCGGAGCCAAAAACTGGGTGACAGTAAGACCAATAAGGTAAAGATTTCAAGACGCCCCAATAACATAGCTATAATCGAAAGCAGCTTTCCGAAATCACTCACGCCTTGAAAGGTATAGGCCACGTCCCCCAACCCTGGCCCCAGATTATTCATGCAGGTCGCTACGGCCGCGAATGCCGACCGCTCATCCAGACCAGCGTGAACCATCAGCAATACCAATATGGAAAAAGTTGCCAGGTAAAATCCGAAAAAGCCCCAGATACCCTGCATGAGCTTAGTATCAAGTGTACGCCGACCGATACGTAAAGGCATAAGGGCATGAGGATGTATCAGTGACTGAACCTGTTGCTGACCCTGCTTGATCAGCAACATCACCCGCATCACTTTTATACCACCTGCGGTGGAACCACCACACCCTCCAACAAAACTGATAAATATCAGCAGCAGAGGGAGAAAATCAGGCCAATGGGAAAAGTCGACCTTGGCAAAACCAGTACTGGTTACCAAGGAAACCACTTCAAAAATGGCATCTTGAACACTATCAAATAGGCCCTCATATTCATCCTCCATAAGCAGCATAAAACTAACCACAAAAACCACCACAACAACAAAACGGAGAAACGCCAGCGCTTCCGGATCTTTAAAATAGAGAAGTGGATTTCGATTACGCCAAACACTGAAGTGAACCGCAAAATTGATCGCTGCAAGCAACATGAAGATCACTGATACCAGCTCTACCTCGCTGCTGTTAAAGTAACCAATGCTGGCGTCATGGGTAGAAAATCCACCTGTGGAGACCGTCGACATGCTATGTGCCAAGGCATCGAACACATTCATGCCGGCAAACCAGTACCCAACACTGCAGGCAAGGGTCAATCCGAAATAGAGCAGCCAAAGGGCACGAGCGGTCTGTGCCAGACGTGGTGTCATTTTCTCTTCTTTGGTTGGCCCTGGCATCTCAGCGCGATAGAGTTGCATACCACCAATACCCAACATCGGCATTACTGCAACACCCAGCACAATAAGCCCCATACCACCCAGCCATTGCAACTGTTGACGAAAAAACAGGATAGACTTGGGTAACTCATCAAGGCCTGTGATCACCGTAGCACCGGTCGTAGTAATACCGGACACAGATTCAAACAGTGCTTCAATAGGCGTGAGATTGGTCGCGATCAGCAGCGGCCATCCACCCAAGATGCTAAAAATAACCCAGAAAAGTGCAACGATAAGGAAACCGTCTCTGTGCCCCAGGGTGTCAGGGCGTCGTTGCCCAACCAGCCATAGGGAACCGCCAAAAATAAATGAGCCAAAGAAGGGGATTAGAAAATTTGTGATTTGCTCATACTCACCATAGATAAGGCAAATCAACATCGGCGCCAACAGGGTGAGGCCAAAGATGATGGAATAGGCACCAACAATACGGGCGATTGAGTGTCCGTGCACTGTTTTATCTTAACCTATGAAGCATCAATAACTGCCCCTTTGTGTTATCAGGAAATTCTAATTTGTATATCGGAGATACAGCACCCTAAACGATTCCAGCTCGTGGAATGAAGATACTATACTGCGACTTGAAGGGTGCTGGTAGTATAGTTCTTAATGGCAATTCCATTCCTGGAAATGCAACCACTACTCAACCCTCCTCTGGATTTGGCAACGAAGTTTCACGGAATACTGGCAGATCTGGGGGACGCTCCTCTTCCTCCAGCTCAACCTTTTCGATCCTCTCGAAACGACTGCTGATCTTTCGTGCTGAGACATTCACGTCACTGACATCCTGGTGAGCCTGTCCGATGTGCCGTGCCAGATTGTCCATGCGCGTTTGGAAACGTCCAAAATCCTTGGATAGGGAGCGCAGATGCTCTTGAATAATATGCACCTGCTCCCGAGTAGCAGCATCCTTCATCACCGCACGAGCTGTGGTAAGTATCGCCATCATCGTAGTGGGCGATACTAGCCAAACCCGTTTACGAAATGCCTCTTCCACCAGATCGGGAAAATGGGAGTGGATCTCTGCGAATACTGCCTCGGCCGGAATAAACATCACCGCACCATCAGAGGTCTCTCCAGAAATGATATAGCGGGAAGCGATATCATCCATGTGCTTGCGAATATCCATACGAAATTGACGCTTTGCCTGACTGCGGTCAGATTCAGCTAACTTATCATCCAGCATGCGTTGGTAGGACTCCAGCGGAAACTTGGCATCAATCACGATATTGCCCGTAGGATCGGGGAGAAAAAGGAGACAATCGGCACGTTTGCCGTTACTCAGGGTATGTTGCAGGGAGAAGCCGCTCTCCGGCATCACATTGCGCACCAGTGCATTCAGTTGCACTTCACCAAACGCCCCCCTGGAACGTTTATCGGAGAGCACCTCCTGAAGTGAAACGACATTGGTGGAGAGTTCCGTAATCTTTTTCTGCGCCTCATCAATCCGAGTTAGATGGATAAGTACCTGATTAAAGGTTTCAGTTGTCTTTTCGAAACCCTCACTCAGGCGTTTCTCTACTTGACCACTGATCTCTTTGAGGCGCTGATCCGTGGTCTCAGTCAACCCCTCTACCCGCTTACCAAGATTGTCAGCATGCTGTGTTAGCGCCTCGGCCACCTGCTTGCGCACCTCCGATATACCTGATTGTAGGGTCTCATGCTGCTTACTCATGCTTTGCACTTGACGTTGATCGAAGGCTTCCCGCTGCTCCGATAATGAACGGGCCAGGGATTCACGCAGTTCAGCCAACTTCTCCTGTTGCTGCAGTCGCCCATCGGCCAGACTCTCTGTGACCGCCTTATTCAACGCCTCAAACTGCGTCAGCAGTTCCAAACGCAGGCGACCAGCATCACTACCGAGGTTCTGTAAGATCTCCGCAAAGCGGCGATCCAATGTTTGAGTGAGCCGGTCTGAACTCTCCTGCTGACTCTGTTGCATCGCATGCAGCAACCTCTGCTGAGCCAACATGCCTTTAGCCATCCGCTCTGAAAGCAGATCACGCAGCTCACTCTGCTCACGGCTACTTCTACGTTCCAAATCATGCAACAGCTCCTGCAGGTTCAGTTGATGGCGAACTCTGACCTGCTGTTCACGTTGTTGGTTATCGAGCAGTCGGGCTAACCAGTAGAGCGCCCAGCTAAGTAGAAACAGGCAGGCCAAACCTAAAGCAAAGATCGCCTGTAGGGGGAAAGATATTTGGGTAAACCATTCCATAGGGGGACTATATACCATCTGGGCTCAAGTCATGAGCCT
>JARRQF010000399.1:0-4612 GCA_037382065.1 Candidatus Thiodiazotropha sp.
CATTACCGCCACCACCCGAGTTGCTGCCGGCGACGCGGGCCTCACCCGATTCAAACTGGTTTGCATAGTTATGGGTTTCACACTTCTCTAAACGGCACAGCAACAGAAAGATGGGTTGCTTGGTGGGGTATTGCCTGAACTAAGTTGGCAGGCCAGGAAGGCAGTGAAAGCGGGCGGATTCAGCCGGAAATCCAGGGGTGATAGCGGTTATTCTCCTTATACTTGACCGTACCTACCAAGCCCTTAAACTTGCTTTCAATGTGTTGTGTCATATAGAGCCAGTTTTCAGCGAAAATACGAAGACAGTCACCGTTTGGGATAGTCTAACTAAAATATGGTGGCTGCCCCAATATCTTTCGTTACATTTTGAGTAGAAGAAATCTGCCCAGAAGTCATTATGCTTGGTGGCTTTTCTGAGGTGTGTGTTGTCGATACGGGTAAACCCTAGATAGGGATATCCTATATGTAACGGATATCAGTTCTGCTTTATTATTAGTTATCATTTCATTAGAACTCGTGTCTGCGGGATGAGTTCAAAGTGCAAGTTATTGATTTCTTATTTTTTCTAAAATATTTAGCTTAACCTTATGAGTGAAGTTGCATTTTGATTCTAGAAAATCAATGGTTTACGCTATACGCGGTCATGGATCAACAGCTTCAAGTTTGATAACAAGGATGGAACTATGTCAATCACAAGTGCAAATAACAATAGCCGGATAGGGTCATCAAATGCGTCAGTCGCTCGGGTAACAAAACAATCTGCTAAAACATCTGGTCAGTTACTTTTTCAACAAGCGGTTCAAAATGATAACTGTGAGATGCTGATTAAAAGGCAATTTGATCAGTCTCCAGATCAACAGACTGAACTGGCTGATGAGTTTATTGAAGCGGCGGGTCAAAGTGGCATTGATCAACTTGCTGAAACACCCGATGGTCAGCATGCCCTTCGAGTGGTATACGGTTATGCAAGTAAAGCGCACCGTGAGTTTATGCGAGCTGTGCATAAGCAGCAGGGTTCTACCGCAGTCGACTATACCCATTCAGGCGAAAGGCAGGTAAGTGAGGCAGGGCCTACACCTGTTGCAGTTGATAAGGAGCGACTGAGTGCATTCAATGTTATTGGCAAGGAGCTGCCTAAGTGGATTGATGATGCCAAAAGTGGGATCAAAAAAGATTACGCTAGATTAGCCGAAAATATCAATCAAAGTCAGCAAGAGAATATGAATTTTATGAGGACGTGAAGGATAATGCGGTTGCAGAGGGGAACCTGCCGAAGTATCTATTGGCATCCATCGGCCAAAGCGCGAGCAATGTAGGGCACATTGTTCCAGAATTTGCGGCTAATCTGGTGGGCAATAAAGAAAAGGCTGATTTGCAGTGGTCGGACTTTAAGGAGTATTCGCTGGAAGCCAGTGAAGGTACGAATGCAATAGAAGTAGAGTTTTCAGGCTCTTATAATTATCATGGAATGCAGGCGGGTGTAAATATCGCATTCGGTGTTGACAATCAGGGACGTATTGATTTTGCATACGGTATGAACGCTGAGCCTAATACCGATGTTAAGGCGTCAGAGCCTGTAGATGGATTCAATATTGCTAAAGCACGGCAAGTCGAATCGGTTACTGATTTGCTAAGTGGGTATAGCGTAGCACTTGAAGGATCTATTGGTTCTAAAGGAGTTGATTTAAGCTATGGAGAGGGCGTCTTACTTACATCGCATGGCAATGTGGCATTTAATCAATTTGGTGCTTCAGTTTCAGCTGGGAATATTGCAAAATCTCCTTGGTTATCTGCAGGACTGTCTGCGGATTACGAAAGTTCTTTCTCGCTTTCTCAACATTTCACAGTTAATAAAATGGGATTTGAAATGGGTTGGGCTGGAAAAGCACTCTATGGACTGTTAAATCTAACTTGGGGAAATAGTTTGGATGAGTTAAAAATCATAAGGTAATAAGATGATAATATTTGAAATGCCGCCGCCGCCTTCTATATTGATGGCTACGGCTATTGTTGTTAGTAATATAACAATATTATGCGCCGTTTCATATATTATGATTACACTAATGAGAGAAAACAGGGAAAAAGTAGCCGAAAATAAAAGGTTCTATTATTCTGGCGCAATTGGTGTGTTTATGTGGGTATTGACGATTTTCCCTGTAACTAATATTTCAGGATTGAAAAATCACTTTAAAGTATGGAAGAAATATCAATTAGGAAACTATAGTGAACACGTTGGAGCCATTAGTTCAGTGAAATACTTATCGCGAGACGTGTGGCTTCTTATTTTTAGTCAAGATGAAACATTATTAACTTACACAGACCAGAGATATTGTTTCGACCTTTCAAGAAAAGGTACAGGCATTGATATTCAAGAAAGTATGAAGATCCGTTATGTTCCTTTTGGAGATCCACCTGAAACAGCATATTGCGTCGTATACTTTGAACAAGATACATAATGTAGTGGTCAAGTATTTTTGGCCACAGTTTTATGTGCATTCCAGTAAATTGCTTCAGCACACCTTGGAGCTACTCCTGCGTTATGAGTGTGTGGCCGTATTTGACTGTAATAACCAAGAATATAGCTCGTAATATCTTCCTTAGCTTCATCAAATGTCGAATACCCAACTTCTGGTACCCACTCACTTTTTAGACTCCTAAAGAATCTTTCCATTGGGCTGTTATCCCAACAGTTACCCCCGCCGACTCATACTTTGTCCTATCTGATAAATCCACAGTTGTTGTGTGAATTCTAAACTCGTATATTGACATCCCTGGTCTGAGTGAAACATCAGGCCTTGGGGTCTACCTCTAGACTCAAACACCATGATTAACGCCTTCTTTGTCAATGCACTATCTGGACTTAATGACAGCGCCCAACCGACAGGCTGCCGTGCAAACAGATCGAGCACTACGGCTAAATATACCCAGTTACTACAGGCCCAAATATAGGTGATATCACCCACCCAGACTTGGTTCGGCGCTGCTACGTCAAACGCTCGATTCAGGTCATTTGAAACCTCTGCATGAGGCTGATCCACTTTCTTATACCATGCTTTGGTTGTTGTGTACTCTTCAAGTCCAAGTCAGCCATTCTGCGGGCTGCACGGTAACGACTCAACGCTAAACCTTCGGTTGATATTATCTGAGCTATCGTCCTCGCACCCGCTGAGCTACGGCTCTGCTGGTGGGCTGTTTTTATTCGTTCCCGAAGATGATCTTCATCTTCGCTTAATCCCTTAGGCCGAGATCGCCAGTAGCGGTAACTACTACGATCTACATCAAATACACCACAGAGTTGTTTGACTGGATAGCTCTCTTGAAGTCGCTGAATTATCTCAAATTGCTCAGCGAGTCCGACATCAAGAGAGCTGTAGCCTTTTTTAAAATCTCCTTCTCTGTCTCTACCTGCTTCAACCGCTTTTCAAGCTCTTGTATACGACGCTGATCTGGCGTTAATGCGGTTGCTTTCGGGGTTTCACCTTGTCGCTCTTTGCGTAGTTGACGTACCCAGTTTTCCATTGAGGACTTGCTAACACCCATTGCTCTACAAGCTGCCCGTATTGAGTAGTTTTGACTAACCACTAATTCTGCTGCTTCAAGTCTGAATTCTGGACTGAATGTCCTTCGTGTTTTTCCCATTTCGTCACCTGTTTATCATCTGGGGTGATAGTATCACCTATAATCAGGTGGCCAAATTAACTATGCCACTACAACTTGGAGCAAGAAACCGCCTAACTACGAAGCTACCGCCAAACAAAGAGCGAAAGATTATTGACACTACCCAAGGTGCGTATTTCATCAGGGTCATAAGCGAAAGGCTTAACAAGTAGACCGAATATATGTCAGCAACCTATTCCTCTCATTGAGTTAAGGCAAGATCGGGAAGATAACGTACAAAGATCAAACTTGCTTCTTACGATTACGGAGTTGATCACCGGATAAGAGTCGCGATCTAGTTGAGACACCCATCCAAATCTGGAAGGTGTGATGCCGTAACCTTATAAACGTGCAATGATTAATTATTGATTTTGAGTGGGTGTCTCGCTTATGAAAAAAGGACTGGAACCACTATGAAGCAGGTGTGCACAAATTGCCATTTCTTAGCTAAAGAACATCGAGAGCAAAATACAGGGCGGGTATTGTCGTCGCCTATGTCAGATAACGAGCGTCATAAGGCTAAAAACAGCATTAATGAATTTGTTAATGAATTCTATTCTTTGAAATGTCATATGGGCGTATGGGACGAGGGTATAAGTCCTAATAAAGAAGGCAGGATTGATAGAGTAAATAATGAAGAAAGAATGGGTCTATGCTTCTTCTATCCATTCAACCAAAGCATGATGTTTGATGCGGCTATGGAGCTACAAAAAAGGGAACAAGAGTATCGTCAAGTAAAGCGTTCTAATATGTATACACGGGTTGGCTTATGGGTATCATCAGGAGCATTACTAGTTAATGCAATCATTGGGTTAATTCGGCTGAGCAAATGCGCCTAATCGGGATAGGGAGCCGCTCTAGCGGCCCCCTCCCACAGCACCGTACATACGGGTCCGTATACGGCGCCTGGCTTGCTATTCGCAACGATGCTTCATCGAGCAGATCGACTTCGCAT
>JARRQF010000400.1:0-3511 GCA_037382065.1 Candidatus Thiodiazotropha sp.
AAAATTTATGTAAATATATTATGAGGTACCTTTGGCATTGGTCGTCTCTGCTGACTCGAGCCCTCTGCCTCAACGTGGCCCAAAAGCTGACTCCGAGTTGCAAATGCTTGAAAAGGGCGAGCCATTCCCTGCGCATTGCGCCTTGTCTCCTGGCCTGAGCAGGCTTCTATCATCGTCAATTTGTATGAAGCACCACACTAGAAGTGGCACTGCAGAATTAACTTTTGGAAGCTATTCTCTTGTTAAGATACTGTATATCTGCTCCAGCCTGCGCTGTGAGTGATTAGTGGTAACATGGCATTCCGTCTTGGGCTTTATAGTTAATGGCGAGTAGGATGACCGGTGTTTTATTGCAAGAGTAACCATACGTGTCATCCATTTACGATATAGCGCAGATCGATAAGCATTTCATGCAACAGGCTCTGATCTTGGCTGAAAAGGCTGAAAGTCAGGACGAAGTTCCAGTTGGCGCTGTTCTTGTCCGGCAGGGTCAGGTGATAGGTAAGGGGTGGAATCGCCCCATCAGTAGCCATGATCCGACCGCTCATGCAGAAATCGTGGCACTGCGCGATGCGGCAGTCAGAGAGGGTAATTACCGCCTGCCAGGTACCACTTTATATGTTACTTTGGAGCCCTGTCCGATGTGCGCCGGTGCGATCGTTCATGCACGAGTGAATCGCGTGGTGTATGCTGCCCCCGATCCGAAAGGCGGAGCAGCGGGCAGTGTTTTTGACCTGTTACCCACGGATGGCAGGTTCAATCATCGTGTAGAGGTGATCGGCGGATTGTTGCAGGAGTGCAGCGCCAGGTTATTACAGGAATTTTTTCGGCGTAAACGAGCACAACAAAAAACAAGAGAATAGAATTCATGTCTCTCATCTCCGTCATGATTAAAATGTCTTTACTGTTATTGATGAGTAGTTTGGTTGTTATGTCCGGGCGATTGGTGGCCGAACCGCTATCGGAGTATCAACGTTGTTTGCTGAATCGACTTGAATCGGCCACCCCCTCTTTATCGGTCTCTGATCTAAAGGCGCAATGCGAAAAGTCCCCACCGGTGGGTACAACGGTAGTCGGTCAGCCTGATGGTTCGACGTTTGACGACGAGGAGATTGAGACGGATTCTCTCATTGGCAGGCGCATAGATGCCGAACAGAAGATCCATACTAGCCCCTTTGTCTTGTTACCCCATAAGCAGAACTATGCATTGTTATTCTCGTATAACGATATGCCCAATTACAAGGTCTACAACGAACCCAAATCTTACTTAGACCGGGTGGAGATGAAGTTTCAGCTTAGTTTTAAAATGCCGGTGGTGGAGAATCTGTTTGGCTCCGATGCGGGTCTCTACGCCGCATATACCGCTCTCTCTTTCTGGCAGGCCTATAATCGGGATATCTCCTCCCCGTTTCGTGAGACTGTGCACGAGCCAGAGATGTTTTTGCAACTCCCCGATATTTGGCCTCAAGATTGGGCGATTTATGGTTGGCGGAATGTGCTTACGCAGTTTGGCGGCGTACACCAGTCAAATGGTCAAGGGGGATATCGCTCACGGAGTTGGAATCGGCTCTATGCCAACTTCCTGTTTGAGAGGAATAACCTCTTAGTGGGGTTCAAGCCCTGGTATCGCATACCTGAGGAGGAGGAGGATGACGATAACCCCGATATTGATGATTTTCTCGGTCGCTATGAGCTCTATGGTTTTTATAAGAAAAGGGAGCAAACCTTCAGTCTGCTGATGCGTAACCTTTTTGATGGGGAGGATCGAGATACTCTGCAGCTTGATTGGAGCTTTCCCCTATATGGCCACTGGCGTGGGTACATGCAATATTTTTATGGTTATGGTGAGAGCATGATCGACTATAACGCTAAGAGCCACCGCCTGGGTCTTGGCTTGCAACTGACAGATTGGTTATAGTGCTTCCGGGGTGATCGAAAGGGCATGGGGTGAATCTTCATTACTCTCAGGTTGTAATTCAGTTTTATGCAGCTGCCATTTCAGTAGCTCGTAATAGGCGCGGATATTATCTACATAGTTGACCGCCTCTTTGCCGCGAGCGTAGCCTCGTTTCAAGCTTTTGTACCACTTTTTCAGACTCAGTTTTGGTAAGTGTTGTTTGACCTCTGCCCATTTGTCGGGGTCGTTTTCTAGGTGCTCAGTTAGAATGCGAGCATCCTCAAGATGGCCGAAGCCAATATTATATCCAGCCAGGGTCATCCAAAGGCGGTCAGGCTCTTGGATCCGCTCAGGTAGTCTGTGTTCGATATACTGGAGATACTTGGCACCACCGATAATACTCTGTTGTGGGTCCAGTCGACTCTTGATTTTCATCTGTTTTGCTGTGGCGAGAGTGAGCATCATAATACCTCTCACGCCAGTCGGAGACTTTGCCTTGGGATTCCAGTGAGACTCCTGATAACCAATGGCGGCCAGCAAGCGCCAATCAATGCCAGTAATCTTCTCCGCCTTAATAAAGGTATTCCGGTACTTGGGCAGGCGATTTTCAAAGTGCCTGACAAAGGTGCGCAGCTCGACAAAATTGAGTCGCCCGATATGACCATAGTAGCGCTCGATCAATTGTGCGAGGGTGCCATCTTTTCGAATGCGATTAAAAAATTTTTCTGCTGCTTTGTAGAGGCTGGCGTCTTCTGCATGTACCATCGCCCAGGCGAGAGGCTGGGGTGGTGTCAGATTGAAGCCAACCTTGATATGCGGCATGAAGCGTCGTGACATAGCAAACTCATTAGAGTCAGCAATCGTGAACTCAATCTCCTTGTCTTCGACCATCTGCAGTAGCTCTGAGCTATCCATGTCGAAGTGACTGACCCAATTCAGCATAGGATAGTGCTTTTTCAGACGTAATAACTCCTCTTCGTGGCTACTACCAGCCAATACATGCAGGTCTTTACCAAGCAACGCTTCAATCTTGCGTGGGCGTTTCTCACCACTACGATAGATAACTTGCTGGGAGATCTCCTGATAGGAAGGGGCGAAGCGGATTTTTGATTCTCGTTCGGGGGTTACTGTCAGTCCGGCAGCCGCCAAATGGGCATCTCCATTGATCACCATCGGTAGCAGGTCATCAAAACTGTTCGGGATAATGAAATGGGGCTTGACCTTTAGTTCCTTGGCGAAGAGTTGTACCAGATCATACTCAAAACCGGTCAATCCCTCAGAGCCCTCATAGAGTGTTGTGCCGCTGTTTCGTGTTACCACACGCAGTTCACCCGAGGCCTTGATACGCTCCACCAGAGGTGGTGGAATGCTGCAGCTGCCTATGAGCATGGATAAGATCAGAAGGCACAGGGTGAGCAGCTTTATTTGTGGATTTGGAGGCATCTATCTCTTTGGTTTATGATTGCTTTTTACTATGGCAATGAAAAGGTATCCAAGTGTGGTGCTTCATACAAATTGACGATGATAGCGTGACGCTAAGCGGTTAGCCGCTAGGCGCGTGCCGCCGGGAATGGCTTCTCCCTTTCCAAGGCGCGCAACAACGCGGATGACCGC
>JARRQF010000401.1:0-3835 GCA_037382065.1 Candidatus Thiodiazotropha sp.
CAGTTCAGCCAAGCCATAGGTAGAAAGTGGCTTTGCATGAGTGGCTATACGTTACAGATCTATCAGACATCAACTGCCTGATATCTTTCAAGCTCAAACTGGGTTATTCATGCCAATCAGAACATGTTGGTAGGGACCTACTTGCGCCTTAACCAGAAAATTCACACGCAAACTAATCAATCTGTTGATATTAATAGGATAAACCAACAGATTTAGTCGATCGTTGTCATAATTTCATCTCGATAAAAACAAATGGAAGCTTAGAATTTGGTTTTATCATTTTTAAATGATAAATGATGACCGTCCTTAATACTTTTTGAAATAAGCATATGATTTTGAATGGCTTTAGACTATCCTAAACGGTGACTGTCCCGGTACTACTGATTTACATTGAGCTAAGTAAGGGATACTAATATGAAACTTAGTCGAATACTACAATCCCAAACCGTAATACCAAATGGATATCACGATGGTGGTGGCTCATGGGGTATATATCTCTCTCCAGAACAACCTGACCAGGTGATTAAACTCTTTTCCAACGAACAGCAGTTTAATCGTAGTGACCCACCATTTGAATATGCTCTTATCATGCCATTCTTATCAAGTCCACCATGGGAAGAAATAGGAAAGTTAGTAGTAGACCAGGGGGTTGATGAAAAACTTATGAGAATCGGTGTTAACGTTAATGATCTTAAGGATAACTTCATTCGGATTGGAGTTGCTTCATGGGAAGTAACATTTTTTGTGCATTCCAATTTTCGCGATATCAAGGCAATAGATTTTACTTACAGCGAAAACATACTCGATAGCAACACCGATACTGAAGAATGAGAATATATATCGGAACACCCAACGTTTGAACCCACATCACTATATCGTTGAATCGTTGTATTAATAATGAAAATCGAGAGCTTGAATGGTAACTATTTTATGGGTGCCCCAAAATCTCTTTGCATGTGACGAACTAGGCTACGCAATTTGTGAACCATTAGGAGCTTACAGTAGCACTTTTAATGCTGAAATAGATGCTCTAAACCATCAGAACACTCTATTTCTGGATAAAAATGACGTGAATTCAGTTAATTGCGGTGGTACAACCCCGTAATATAATCCCTAACTTAAGATAATCCCTAGTCATTGATTGACTTCAATATAAATAAATGCAGAAATATCAAGACATTGAAACAGAATAAAATAAACATAGATCAACAAGGAGTGTTTCGTGAATATCCTCATTGCCGAAGATCAGCGTATCATACAGAAAATTCATCAATTGATGCTGGAAAACTGGGGTTTCAACGTTGATATAGCATCAAACGGAGCCAAGGCTGTTGAAATTTCCAACAAAAAACGAGGGGTGTTCGACCTCTGTATCATGGATGTTTCAATGCCAGTTATGAATGGCATCGAAGCAACGAGGGCAATCAGAAAGTCCCAGCCCTACTTTCCTATCATGGGTTATACATCAGCTCCTGACTATAGAGATCAGTGCCTCCAAGCAGGCATGGACGAAGTCACTCTAAAACCTTGTCAATCCAATCACTTGTTTGAGATAATCAAAGAATTAACATCTAAACCATTAGCAATCAATGTTAGTAATGGAGCTCTCTCCATCTCGAAGGTAATGCCAATGAATCAAGAAGAATTACAAGAACTAAGAGAACTAAAAAAGCAAGGGCTTACAAAACTCAAATTGGTTGGGCTTGGTCACAGCTTTGTTGTACACAAGAATATTCAGAACAAGATATCACATGATCTGATTGGTCAATCAAAAGAACTATCAGAGTTCATCGACAGATCACCCTCCGAACCCGGTCGTTGCCACCTCTACAAGGCAAATCTGCACGTTACAAAGGATCTCTTCTTACCTACGGAACTAGATGAAGCGATTCAAAAAGAAGATGAAATTGCCGCAAGGTACGATAGCGCAACAGATGAAAATTCTGGAACGCCTAACGTTTGAAGTTTAATAGTAAATATTAACGCAATAAATCAAGAGGTTAGTGATAACTCAACGGGATGGGTAACTCTGTGGCGTGTTTTAGCGCGTTCAAGTGTAAGAAGAATAAACGCAACACCCCGGCATATCAAGCCGACAACAGACCTTCAAAATCCCGCCCGAAACGACAATGAATCCGAGCAAATCCGGCCTGCATTCATATTCCACACTGAATTTTCTCACTGTTCGCCATTTTGAGACCTTCTGGGGAACAGATGAGACACCCACTCAAAACGAGTAATCTATCGCCGTTCAGATTCAAGATTGCATTATCACACTTTCCGGATTTGAATGGGTGTCTCGACCAGTCTTCCTGCGCAATATCCGTTACTTATTGCGCCAAAGCTACCCTGACTATTTGGTAAACTTCATCTTACCAACGACCTGGTTGAGTTCGTCAATTTCCAGTTCGTTCGAGTAGGTCAAAGTAAATGTCAACACATAGTCTTTGATCCTTGCCGAGTAATACTCTTGATAAAACACACTATTATCCAAGGAGATTTCGGCTGGCATGACATCAAACGAAACACCAGAGATATCCTTGGTGTACATCTCTTTCGGGAACGAATATTGTAGCTGAATTGCCTGGAGACCCTTTTTAACATGGAACAGATAATCGGAACCTCTTTTTATTCCAGGAAAATTGCTTACACATTCTGCAGCCATAGTAACACTAGGATTAAAGTCTACAGGCGCCCCTTGTTCATACTTAAAAAACCCGAACATACGTACGGTTTGTTTATCTGATGCGCTCAGGAGAGCCTTTAGATTCTCATCGTCGCCGACGAGTAACTCGCCACCACGATCCGTAAGTTCTTTTAATGCAGCCTGGCTCTGAACGGCCCAACCTTTTGGTACTTCAATATACATATTAAAGTAGTCGTTTTTATAGACGCCACCCTCTATTTCGCCATATCCAATCTCTGTCGCGAATGTGCTGCCACACCATATTGATAGCAGGAAGGACATGGTGATGATGGTAAAGATTTGTTTCATAGATTATCTCTTTGTGTATTCATAAAAAGTAACAAAGTGGAACGTATTTATTTATTTATTTATTTCTCTCTCTCTCGATTGTTGAGTCCCACCCTCATCCGAATTCGGATCTGAACGCAAGACGAGCTTGACATCTGCAACACGTCGGTAGATTGCGACATTCTTGCGGTGAGGAAGTCGCGGTAGCGTGAGCGAAGTATACTGATTGGCACTGTTGGTTTTCGGCATCGTCAGTCGAACAGCCTTGACTGCAGTCCGACCGGCGACGCCCGACTTTCAGGTAGCGCCCGGGGTTCACTGGCTTCTGCCTTGTGCTCCAAGTGATAATAGATGAGACATATATGGACACCCCAACTAAGTCAAGAATTAGCCAGACATAATTATTACCTCTTACCCAACGATTCTACAGACGAGAGAAAAAACGGTCTTTGGCTACTATCCGGCTTCTTTATGGCGTGACTAACACACCGAGCCCTGATGAGATTTAAGAACCCCCGCCGCCTCAGCACCCACTAGGTCTTGATGACCGCTGTCTCGATTCAGGCTCTGGTGGAGGTAAACCGTTATTGTTTCATCACTGCTGTTTTACCGCATTGGGAATAGTCCTGTTATCTTTACCATATCGTGTTGATCAATCTATTTCTCACATAGCCTGATAGGATTTGTTCAAAGCTTTCTTTTACCAGTAAATTTATCATTACCACATAGAAAAGCACGCCTGACGCATCGTAAGAGGCGGTGATAGTAGGGTGTAGTTTCAAGAGAGATTAGCGTTTTCCGTGGCTTTGGCATGATACCACTCCTTGATATCTGATAAGTTTTGCTGATGTTCAGAATTAG
>JARRQF010000402.1:0-3500 GCA_037382065.1 Candidatus Thiodiazotropha sp.
GTAAAAAAATAATTATCACCAATATGCCGCCAATGTATTTAATGACTTTTGATTTCATATGCAGCTAACGCCCGAGTTTTGGGGCGGCCGGCGAGAGCCGGACGTCCCAGCCCCGAAGGGGCGACAAGAACGAATTGTTATGTTTTCTTTTATTCAATTTAATCAAATAAACTATTAATATGGCTCAAAGCTACAGTAAACGGTATTATCTGTATTGTTTAAATATGCCTCTTCGTAGGTAACGATTACTTGAGGGAGTGGCCCACATCTTTCACCATATTGAATTTCTAAACACCCTCTAATACCCTTTGAAAATCTATTTAGATATATTTCGACGTTTCCACCTTTTTCAAAGTGCCTAACAGGAATAGTACCCTCGGGGTGCTTTCCAAAGCCAAAATGAAACCACACCATAAATATCTCTTGCTTATCGACGTATTTTGGAGCTTCAATTTTGTACTCAACGTGCTCAAGGAGTTCAGAGCGTTCGATTTTGATTTTTCTTTTTGCGGCTTCAGTACCTTGTTCCATCTTCACGGCCTGGGATCCAACGCAGTGATAGGCTGAAGTACTACTGGTAACTAATGCCAAAAAGATCATAAGAAATAGTCGCATGTCTATGCCTATTGTTTTAGTGAAACATAACATTGATTAGCAGGCAGTTTGCCTTAAAACCCGCCTATTTCGTTTATTCGTAGTGCAAACTGCACACTAATCCGCTGATTTCTGTTGGAAAGCAGCCAATTTGCACGGAAAGCAACCGTGCAAATTGCCTGCTATCTGCGAGGGGGAGGTGAGGCATTTGTGGGCCGACCTCCCTGTCATCTATTGTTTATAGAATAAATATCAATGAGTTACTAGGATGTGCTGGTCATGGGCAAGTCGTTCTCGTGCAGACTGGCCCTGTGAATTTCGGGCGAATTGCCTTCTAGTTTCATGTCGCTCTCACAGTAAGCATTCGGCCAAAGACAGTCTTTTCAAAGCTTCCGGTACTGTTCAACCTGATCTCCACCAACAAGTGGAGCAATTAGCATGGCCAGAAAGCGTTCGAATCCCGCATCACCGCGTCGTCTATACAGTCACCCACGGTCCTGGTGGCTTGAACACTACCACAACTGGCAATCCAGTGATCTGAGTAAATCCGCCTACTGCACCAAACAGGGCTTGAATATCTCCTCGTTTTCCAACTGGACGACCCGATTTCAACGTGAAGCCTCTGAGAATAGCGCATCGGCAGGGGACCTGACCTTCTTTAAGATGGATACGCAATCTGGATTGACCTCCCCCTCGGGCGAGGTACGCGCCCTGAGCGCACAGGGGGTGAGCCTGACCTTTGAACGCCCCATTGGCTCCGAGGCGTTATCGGCGTGGATCCGGGTGATCAAGTCGTGCTGAACCTGTTTGATCAAACCCAGGTCTATTTGGCCCGTGATCCGGTGGATATGCGCAAACAGATCGATGGCTTAGCGCTAATCGTTCAGGAGATCTTTGAGCTCGATCCCTTCCAGCCGGCCTTGTTTGCCTTTTGCAATCGTCAATGCGACAAACTCAAGGTGCTGTATTGGCACAACAACGGATTCTGTCTGTTGTACAAGCGCCTGGAGAAGGGGCGGTTTCAATGGCCTCGGGATAGCACTGCCACACAACTGTGTTCCGAGCGTGAGTTGAAGTGGTTATTGGAGGGGCTATCACTCGAATCGCTTTCAACAAATCCACGTCTGAAATACCAATCGGTATAACGATTATTTTATCTCTCGAGTAGAGAAATAACTGGGTATTTGTGGTAGTGTTTAGATCATGAATCAAGTCACTCTGATTGAACAAAAATACCGTGAATTACAAGCTCAACACGCATTATTGCTTGAGCGTTCTGAGCGACAGATTGATGAGAAAAACGCGCAACTCAAAGCCCAGCAATTGCAACTTTCAGAGCATCAATCCCTGATTGAAAAACAGCAAGCGCAAATTGACCAACAACAATCCGAAATCGCCTACCTGCAAGAGCGTTTGAACATTCTGCTGGCCAAGCGCTATCAGGCCCAGTCCGAACAGCTTAAATACATCCAAGGTCAGTTGTTCGACGAGGCGGAACTCGAGCGCGAGATCGCCGAGACCCGTCAGGCGCTCGAAGCGTTACAGAACAAATCGAAGCATTCGACTGAGCAGCGCCAACCCAAACAAAAACCAAAACGCCAGCCACTGCCTGAGCATCTACGCCGAGTCGAGGTGATCGTGGATGTCTCGCATGAGGACAAGCAACCCAAGGGCGATGAGTGGGCCTGCATCGGTCATGAGACCTCGGAGCAGCTGGCGGTGCGCCAGCGTGAGTACTATGTCAAGCTGCTCAAGCGCAAGAAGTATGTGCGCAACCGCGCCACCGATGAATCAGATGCCAAAGACGCTATCCGGGTGGCTCCGCCGGCCCCGGTCATGCTGCCGCGCAGCCTCGCCGACGCCTCGTTGCTGGCCGATGTGCTGTGCAGCAAGTTCCTCGACGCGATGTCATTCTACCGCACCGAGAAGCGCTTACGCCGCGAGGGTATCGAGATCGGCTACTCCACTCTATGCGACTGGCCCATACAGCTCCATGAGCGGCTCAAACCCTTTGAACGGTTGTTCTATCAGACCCTGGGCCGAGGTCCCTTGTGGCATCTCGATGAGACCACCCTGCAAGTGCTCGATGAACCCGGACGGGCCAATCAGACCAACAGCTATCTGTGGGGTATACGGGCCGGTCTGCCCGACCAACCGATCGTATTGTTCCACTACCACAGCCGACGCAACTTCGAAGCGCTGGAAGATTGGTTGCGCCCAGCGCTGGCGGATTTCCAGGGCGTGATCGTCTCCGACGAGCACGGCGCCTACGATATCCTGGCCCGAAACTATCCCCGGATCCAGGCCCACGGCGGTTGCCTGGCTCACGCCCGGCGCAAGTTCGCCGATGCGGCCAAGGGACGCAAAGACACCTCCGATGCCCATGAAGCGCTCAAACGCATCGCCTTGATCTATGCCCAGGAGCGCAAGACGGCGCACCTGAGCGGTGCGCAGCGCATCGAAGCGCGCCAACAACTTGTGGCCCCGCACATGCAGCGGTTGAAAACCTTCCTCGACGAGATCGTCGGGCGCTATATCAATAAAGGAGCGATGAAAACCGCCATAGGTTTATCTGGCTTACTTTTGTTTGCCGCGTTTTCGGTAGTCGCGAACAATAGCCAGGAAGGCATTTAGAGTGGGTGAGTTATCATCTTTACGATAGATGCAGTCGAGGTCTATAGTGGGCGTAGGAGACCTAAGTGGAATGTAGGTTACGTTAGGCAGTTTGAGGTTAGTTGTCGATTCCGGCACACAGCAAAGTCCAAAGCCAAGGGAGACTAGTGCAATACTGGAAACAACATCATCTGTCTCCTGGGTAATGTTGGGAGAGAATCCTGCCTCGCGACAGAGTGCGATGATTTCACCAGCAAGACTAGGACCAGGTTTTTTGGGGAATAGAATGAGAG
>JARRQF010000403.1:0-3497 GCA_037382065.1 Candidatus Thiodiazotropha sp.
AGATGGGTGACCCAGGTGTTCCAACCATCTCTTGTCTGATTGGCACCCAGAAGTTTGATCAAGCTCTCTGATAACGGAGCAATCGTGAGCATCATGCCAAAGTTATTCTATCCTGTTTATCGCGGAGTTTTGGGCTTGCTTCAACTCGATCACCTTCCAACAGTGCAAAACGCATGGGGCCCCCAATTATTATCTACGGCGCTTCCGTATGTCAGACACCCAATTTTCAAGCATCTCAATGTCAATTTTGAGTGCTTCAGGTTCCGGAATTGCCGCTCTTGCAGCCGCTGCCTGATCATGGCCAGGCAACCATTTGGAGCATTTTGTCATGGCTGCATTCAACACTTTGCAGTCGTCATCGGTGATATCCGAAATCTGTGTGACCTGCTGTGTCTGGACGCCGGGCCTGTATCTCTCCACAATGCCACCCAAAAGAACTTCTTCCAGGGCACGTTCCCACGCTTCACGAAGCAATCCATAGATATAACTAGCTTCCCTTTCATACGCTGACTGATGTCCGTCTCGATGTAGTTTTTCTGCAACCTGATATTGTTTTTTCAGGAATCCGATTTTTTTCTTAATCGGTAAGGCAACCCATGGCAGCTCTTCCGCACAGACACCGGCACCAATAGAAAGCTGTCTTACGTGCTGATCTAATTGCTCTACATCCAGCTCTTCTGAATACTGTTTAAGAAGCAGAAGAAAGACTACATCGTGCGTAAAGACGATGACCTGTCGTTTTTTCGCTTCGAGTACCAGCCTTCTGGCAACACCCTCCCGCCATTTATAGTCTAGAGACGAAACAGGGTCGTCAAACACAATCCCTGATGGATCATCTGCGGTACTGAGTTCCGCAAAGAAGGCAGCAATTGACAGACAGCGTTGCTCCCCTTCGCTTACAACACGGGGTAATTCCACACCCGGAGCGCGTGCTAGGATCAACTTATGGTAAAAAACACCGTCAGAGCCGCCAGCTTCCTTCAATTCGACTTCGACGTGATGAAAAGACAGGTTGTCCAGTTCATCACTGAAACTCCCTTTCAGCTTACTGGTTACGAATTTCTTTGTGACAGCAGTGCTTTTCTGGGTGATGGATTGCGTTTTCGTGTCATTCAGACAAAGCTCGTATGCTGCCACCTTCTTTTTCCGCTCAACCTCATTCAGAACGAGCTGCTCATGCTCAGCAAGTAGCTTACGAGCACGAAGCTCCTGCACCTCGGAGGTCATCCGCTTCCTTTCTTCTTCTTTCGCGCTGCTACTTAATGTTTTAATCCGCTCCTCGACCTGCACAGCCAATACCTCAACGTTAGCGGATATTGTTAATAACTTGGGACACTCGGGAGAAAGGTCACGATTTTCCGTTAACGCCGACACAACGTTCACTCGTCTACTTTCATTGATATCCAATGCCGAAGAGACGGCATCCGCTATCGCTTCATCCTCAATGCGGATTTCCTTGATCGTTTCCTCAGTTGCCTCATTTTTTGTCTGACACTCGTCAAACCTTTTTTTCAGCTGAGAATAATTTTGCCTTATCTCTCTTAATTCACGCTCGGTAGTAGACGCCACAAATGCCTGGAACTGTTTGAGTCGATGTGCGGCTGCGTGGTCTATATCCTGCTGGCATAAAACACACTGCGCACCATCCTTAATGATTGGAAATTCCTGCCCTGGATAGGCTGATTCATCGGAAAACTTCCGAGCGGACTCCCACAACTGCGACCAGACCTCCGACCCTGTTCCTTCCAACACACCTTCCGGGAATGTTACCTCACGAAGTCTTTTGGCATCTTCGCTTTTTCGGCGGCCTTCATTTCGTGCATCAAACACTGCTGATACGGCCTCATCCGAAAGGGCTATTTCAACCGACTGAAGATGCTTAGCAAGGGTACGGATACGCCCTGCTCGAAGTGTCAATTGCCGGGTCAGCTTATCTGGATCATTGGCCTGTAAATCCTGCAAAGACTTTTCCAGTAAAGCAAAGCGGTCAGATTCTTCCGGTGAAAACAGCGCAAGGGACTGAATGATCTCTAACTTCGTCAGTGAAGAAATACCAGCCAAAAGTTTTGCAACAGTAGTTCCTTCCGGCACTTGGTTCTGTAGCATATACAAATCGCTCGTACTAAGTACGCGCTGCTCTTGTTCCAGATTAGATCGAACCGCTTTACATACTTTGACCAGCTTATCGAAAAGGTCAAGCCCGAATGGACGAAATGCAACATCGGTTTTTTCTGTTAGATAGACAGCCGCAGACTGGGTATCAAAAACACTGACGCGTGATATAAAATCATCTTCCCCTGCTCCAGCCCACTCCCGTAAATCAGCTTCATCGCCGACCTGATATTTAATAGAGACGGTTGGGGTGTTGGGCGTCACGCCGGAAACAACGTTCCCCAGAATGTGCTCTTGTCCCCTTGCGCGGCAGGCACTTTTCAGAATTCTGATGTAGCCGGTTTTACCTGCGGCATTGTCGCCGTAGACAATCGTTAAACACGGAGAAAACGTCAAAGTCTGGTTTTCTGCCAGCGCATTGACGCCCCGGTGATGAAAAATTGAATTGAGGACGACCTGGGCTGATGTAGTATCTATGGTGGGTATGTGGTCTTTTGTTATCGGCAAGGTATTTTGCTGCTCACTCAACCCATGTACGCTCTTGCAGATTTCTTCTAGCTCCAGGATATCTTCTTTTGAAAGTTCATCATAAAGAACAAGGCGACGTAAGGCGTCCCGTTGCCAAAGTGGACGATCCTGCGACCATTCGAGTATTTCGTTTAATACTGACATGGTGTTTTCACTTTAAAATTAGTCCATGATTTGCTTTATCAAATGTCCGCTTCGGGTCGAAATCAGACTAAAACCCATATTTTGTTCTACTCTCAAGCGAAGCTGCGTATACGAAATACCTCATAGTTATCAGCAAAACGAGTATCATGTGGAAAAATAATTTATGTAAGTAACGCCTCTTCGATTCACTTCTGCGATGGGACAATGTATTCAATCGTCATTTCTGGGCCTTCGTGATTGAGTATGTATCGGATCAATTCAAGATCGCATCTCTTGCGATCTAACCAGCTAACGAGGGTTCGCAAATATTCACCATGCCTGGACGATAGTGATTGTTTGGCTATTTTTCTCCCTGTTCTGGATCATTCAGCCAGAGTTGATGTCGCTTAAGGTATTCAGAAACCCATTCCACCGCACCACGGAGGTGCCGGATATATCACGTCGTCGAGGGTGTTTTGCACCTTTATCCTAGCGATATTTATCGCACCTGAATTCCCAGTATAGTCGCTCGATAGCCGCTTGCCGCCCCCACCCCTCGACCTGAGTGGAATTAAACGGAATGTACAAAAAGAAGTGTCATGGGTGATATGCGATATTAATTAGATAAAACTGACTGAGCCGCTTGATTACCTCTAGCTTGAACCCCTGCACGCCATGCCGTGCAATCACCTATGGTAGGTCCTCACAACGCTGACTAATACTCCCTGAATCTG
>JARRQF010000404.1:0-4119 GCA_037382065.1 Candidatus Thiodiazotropha sp.
TGCTATTCACGTTGTAGCGTGATTCACCCAGTAGGTGACCCTAACCATCGAAGCTATTTTCTTTAAAATCAGAAACCTGTTATTAGAAGGGAGCGGTCAACTGATTTTTTTAGGTTTAAGCGCTGTAAAGCAGGCTGATCGAGTATTAGTCTTCGAGGATGGGCGAGTAATTGAAGAGGGACGCCATGAGGAGCTATTAGAAAATAACGGACTCTATTTTAGTCTTTATGGTCGTCAGGAGCTGAATTTACCTAATAGACCATAAGGTTTTTTAATTTGGAGGTTATAGGATGTTTACTGGTATTGTGCAGGGTACAGCAGAGATGATTGCCATTCAGGAAAAAAACGATTTCCGCACACACCGCCTTCGATTCCCACAAACGGCTCTGGCTGGCCTACAGCCAGGCGCATCCATTGCGCATAATGGCTGCTGCCTGACAGTATCCAAAATTGATGGGGAGTTGGTCGATTTCGATCTTATGCAGGAGACCCTGAAGATCACCAACCTTGGCCTGCTTAAGGTTGGTGACTCTGTCAATTTCGAGCGGGCTGCTCGTTATGGTGACGAAATTGGTGGACATGCCATGTCGGGGCATATCCTCTGCACGGCAGAAGTCGTTACACTGATAACGACAGAAAACAACCATCAATTACGATTCCGACTGCCCAACCAATGGCAAAAATATCTTTTCACAAAAGGCTATATCGGCATCGACGGCATTAGCCTGACTATTGGTCATGTTGATGAAAACGAGTTTGAAGTCAATCTGATTCCCGAAACCCTGCAACGAACCAATCTCCCATTGGCCCAACAATCGAGGCGGGCAATCCTGGAAAGGCACTGATCATAGACACCACCACAGATGCAGCATAAGGGATTGCCTGTAACAACAGCACCATCGTCCAGATACGCGCATCGGGCAGCTCAGCTCCCTGCTGCCATCCTATCGCACCAGCGGAAAGGGTCAGAGCCAATAGAAACAACGCCTCTTCACGAGCATCTTGTAAAGCACGAAACAGACCTGAGTGACCAGCCCTTTTTGGCGTGCGAAAAAAGGGCAAACCACTGGTCCAAATACCTTGCGCCATAGCTAATGCAATGGTATGGGAAAGTGCCAGACCAGCCAGAGCCGCAGCAATGCTCTGACGTACTGTTGCCGCAACCCGGCGGCGGTAGAGAAAGAACATTTTCAATAGCTTGAATACAAAAAGACTCATCGGTAGCACAGCAAATAGTGGCAAGGGGGCAGTAATATCATGAGGCCACAGCAACATCGCAGTAGACCAGGCAATGGCGGCCATGTTAAAAAACAGATTAAAGCTATCAGCAAACCAAGGCAGCCATCCTGCGATAAAGTGATAGCGCTGACCAGAAGTCAGTTTATTTTGCCTGGTACCAAATAGATTTCCCAGATGATGCTTAATGATCTGAACAGCCCCGTAGGCCCAACGAAATCGCTGCTTTTTAAAATCAAGAAAAGTATCCGGCATCAATCCCCTGCCATAGCTTTTTGGAATGTAGACAGCTTCATAGCCATGCTCAAAGACACGTAACCCAAGATCTGCATCCTCAGTGATACTCCACTCACCCCACCCCTCTACCTCATCAAGAACACTTCGCCGCACCATAGTCATGGTGCCATGCTGGATAATCGCGTTACGCTCATTCCGAGTAACCATCCCAATATGAAAAAATCCTCGGTATTCGGCCAAACACATGGCCTTGAAGCAACTCTCACTCCCATCTCGATAGTCTTGCGGTGATTGCACAATGGCAATTTCTGGACTTTTAAATTGCGGTACCAGATCAATCAGCCAAGTCGAATCCACCTGATAATCGCTATCGATAACGGCGATCACCTCGGCATCAGGATGGGTCTCCCGTAGCGTGAAATTCAGTGCACCAGCCTTAAACCCCTCCAGAGGAGATCGATGAAAAAAACGAAAACGTTCCCCCAGTTCAGCGCAGTGCCTTTCAACAGGCTGCCACACTGCGGCATCCTGGGTATTATTATCAATAACGAGCACTTCAAAATTTGGATAGTCAAGACGAGAAAGAGCGTTCAGTGTCTCAATCAGCATTGAGGGGGGTTCATTGTAGGCTGGCACATGAATAGAGACCATGGGCAGTTCAATGTCAGTTGCTAACGTCTGTTTTGGTTTACGCCGCCACTGCCTCAACCAAAGGGATTCCGCCCATTCGTGCGCCTCAGCAAACAGCACCACCAAAACACCCAACATACCAATGAACAGGAGAATCCCCACCAATACGGCACTTAGCGTCATGTATTGCCGAGTATAGTCATAGAACATCCATACCGAGCCAGTTGCCGCACTATATGCCACCAAGGCCAGAAAACCTCGACCACGGGAGCCCAATCCTTCACTATCACGAAATAACAATAACAGCGCCAACACGCCAAAAAGGATTGAAATTGCTGCCAATTCACGCCAGTGGGGAACACTGACAACCGGTTCAGTAAATGTAAACTTGGCCTGTCTATTGACATCATAGACACCCCAGTAGGTCCCAACACCGCTCTCTTGACGCTGCTTCCAAGGCTGATCAAAGGCTTCCATAACATAGTATGTATAGTTATTCTCCTCCGCCTTTTGCAGAAACCTCCTCAGGAAACTGGCCTGATTTGCATGCGATGGCGTCGCATCTTTCCTTGGCCGACCGTTGCTTGGCCAACCTATTTCAGCAATCACGATTGGTTTATCGGGGAAAGCCTGCTGCAATCTATTGTAGGTATCGACGGTAAAGTTCACAGCGTCATCGACTGATAGCCCCTCCCAATATGGGAGAATATGTGCCGCGATATAGTCCGCATGTTCAGCCAGTTCTGGATGGTCCAACCAAACATGCCAGGGTTCGGCAATACTAACCGGTGCCCAGACCCTCTTTTTTACCCGCTGAAGGTTTTCAATAGCTTGTTTAACCGAAATATCGCCACGAAAAATTGCTTCATTACTAACCAAAACCCGTACCACATTCTTATAGTACTTCCGAGCTAACTCGATCAGGGTTTCGATTTGTGCATTATCGGCCTTCTCATTACCATTGACCCAAGCCCCAAGAGCCACATTAAGCCCATGTTTTGCTGCTAATTTGGGGATTTCACGGTAAGTAGAACTAACCGAATACGTTCTTAATGCGTAGGTCTTTTCAGATAAAAGGATGATATCCTCTTCTATCTGCTTCTCGGTAGGGTATCGATTTTGGCTTGGATCTTGATTCTCCCTAACAGGTGAAAATGAGAAGCCCTGAATACGTTCTGGCCAAGGAGGCTCGTTTGCCGAACCACCAAGAAGATTCCAGATCATCAAGGTAAACAAGGTGATTGTTAGGGTTATAACAAGATTTGGACGTAACATAGATAAAATAGCAACCTGAAAACATAACCGGACCATAGTAGAAACTTTCGCGATCATAGGTTGTGACAGGCAACGCCTTTTCAACCGAAAAGAATCAGAAGCGAACCAAACAGACCCAATGCATGACAAAAATCTCCAACTCAAGACAATAGCAAAGACACGCCAATTACTGAACTCTGCTGAGAGGCACTTTAGCCTCCCACCCATTCAGCCAGTCATACTATTCAACTTGACGGGCAAAGCCGCTGGTCAAGTTGTGCTTCACAGGCAAGGCCACAGCAAAATCCGTTATAACACATCCCTGCTTGAAAGGTATGGCAGCTCATTTATTGAACAGACGGTCCCTCATGAGGTAGCCCACCTGATTGCCCATACCCTACATGGCCAGCAGATCAAGCCACATGGAACGGAATGGAAAGCCATCATGCATTTTTATCGCGCCGTCCCCAATCGCTGCCACCACTTCGACACATCTCAAAGCACCTCCCGAACAATGCGTTACTATGAATATCAGTGTGACTGCCGGACCCACCACATTAGTGCCATTCGACACAACCGAATCCTCTCAGGCATACCTTATTCTTGCCTGTCATGTGGTTCAATGCTGGTTATTGCAGGTGACCCAACCTAGTGTGGTGCTTCATACAAATTGACGATGATAGAAGCCTGCTCAGGCCAGGAGACAAGGCGCAATGCGCAGGGAATGGCTCGCCCTTTTCAACCTAAAAAGATCAGTTGGAC
>JARRQF010000405.1:0-3481 GCA_037382065.1 Candidatus Thiodiazotropha sp.
CCAGGATACTGCGTTGCAATGCTTGAAAAGGGCGAGCCATTCCCTGCGCATTGCGCCTTGTCTCCTGGCCTGAGCAGGCTTCTATCATCGTCAATTTGTATGAAGCACCACACTAGTAGCCCAAAAGCTGAACCTCAGACATAATCAGGGAAATCTTTTATAGTACATGCGTTATTCGGTAGAATAGCTCGTTTTTCCGCCCCAAAAGGGGCGGTATTACCAATAAGTACAAACTAAGGTTTAAGTGGTATGAGTGATAGCAGTTTTATTAATGAAATCAATAAGCGACGCACGTTTGCTATCATTTCTCACCCCGATGCTGGTAAAACAACACTAACTGAAAAACTACTGCTTTTCGGGGGTGCCATCCAGATGGCGGGTACTGTCAAAGGACGCAAAGCGGCACGCCATGCTACATCGGACTGGATGGAGATGGAGAAAGAACGTGGTATTTCTGTTACCTCATCAGTGATGCAGTTTGCGTTTCACGATGAGGTGGTCAATCTGCTCGATACACCAGGACATGAGGATTTCTCTGAGGATACCTATCGCACCCTGACTGCGGTCGATTCGGCTCTAATGGTTATCGATGTAGCAAAGGGTGTGGAAGAGCGCACCATCAAATTAATGGAGGTCTGTCGACTGCGTGACACGCCAATCCTGACCTTTGTCAATAAACTCGATCGAGAGGGCAGGGATCCCCTGGAGATTCTGGACGAGATTGAGGAGGTGCTGAAGATCAAGTGCGCCCCCGTCTCTTGGCCGATCGGTATGGGAAAACGCTTAAAAGGCGTCTACGATCTGCGTACTGATGCCACCCATCTCTTTAGTGCCACTCATGGTGGTAAAATCCAGGTGGGTGAGGTTATTCAAGGCATTGATAACCCGAAATTGGATGAGTTGATTGGCGCTCAGGCAGATGAACTGCGTGAGGAGATTGAACTGGTTCGGGGAGCCAGCCATGAACTCGATTTGGAGGCTTATGCGAAGGGAGAGTTGACCCCAGTATTTTTCGGTTCGGCAATCAATAATTTCGGCGTAAGGGAGCTATTGGAGGCGTTTGTTGAGTATGCTCCTGCGCCTCTCTCACGTAGTACCCAGCAGCGGCTGGTCAAACCATCCGAGTCTAAATTCAGCGGGTTTGTCTTCAAAATTCAAGCGAATATGGATCCTCAGCATCGTGATCGTGTGGCTTTTCTGCGCGTCTGTTCCGGCACCTACCGTAAGGGTATGAAGATGCGTCATGTGCGTCTTGGTAAAACCATACAAATCAGCAATGCGATTACCTTTCAGGCCGATGAAAGGCGTGATGTCGAGGAGGCCTGGCCTGGAGATATTATCGGTCTGCATAACCACGGTACGATTCAGATTGGTGACACTTTTACTGAGGGAGAGGAGTTGAAGTATGAGGGTATTCCCTATTTTGCGCCTGAGTTGTTTCGACGGGTGGTACTGAAGGATCCTTTGAAACAGAAGGCTTTGTTAAAAGGGGTTTTACAACTCTGTGAGGAGGGGGCGACGCAGGTTTTCCGGCCAATAAGAAACAATGATCTGATCCTCGGGGCGGTGGGTGTTTTACAGTTCGATGTCGCTGTTGAGCGCCTGAAGCATGAGTATAAGGTGGAGGCAATCGTCGAAGCGGTGAATGTGGCAACCACCCGTTGGGTCGAATGTCAGGATGAAAAGATGCTGGATCGGTTTAAGGAGAAGAATCATGACAATTTGGCCCTGGATGGTGATGATAAACTGGTCTATCTAGCGCCAACTCAGGTTAATTTGAATCTAGCAATTGAGCGCTGGCCGGATGTTAATTTCCTGGCTACTCGGGAGCTTTGAGTGCCTATTCTGAGTGCTTCGGTAGATCAGCCTTCTGTTTTTAACGGTATTGCAAATCAAAATGGCTAAACCATACTTAGTGTGAAAGGTGTCCGTTTTTCTATCTGGTTTAGAAAGGAGGTTATCAATGTATCTCATGCAAAAAAGCAGTGAAAAACTGATTGAAGTACTCAGTCTAGCCGATCTGTTTAACCCAAACCATACTGAAATTGTTGGACGTTTTCATGCTGGAGAAGAGCTTCAGGAAGCCGAAAAGTTTGCCAAGGAGCAGGTGAAATTTCCTTCCGGTGAGGCGCTTCCTCAATGTTGGCTGGATTCTGAATACCGGCAGCACTGAATCTACTACAGTGCTATAAACTGTTCAACAATTTCAGTGAGATGAGAAGCCGTTAGCCGCTCGGTGAGTTGTGTTGGGTTTTAACCTGAAAAATCAGTTGACCGCTCCATTCTAATAACAGGCTTCTGATTTTGAAGAAAATAGCTTCGATGGTGATGGTCACCTACTGAGGGAATCACGCTACAGCGTGAAGAGCGCGCTTGTGGCGGCACATGGCGGCGTTGCAACTCCTTGGAATAGCGGGCTATTCTGCGTCATTGCGCGCTGTGCATGGATGCACCCGTGTCGCGGGCACATGGATGTTCGTGAGCCATCGCACTATTGATGCGGTTCGCACCGCTCACCGCATCCTACACAATCACAAATTTTATCGCGACATCAAAAAGAGTTACCTATCGGTTTAAAAATACCATGGAATATCTCACTCAAATATTGGCACAACATCGAAAATCATGATGCGGTTCGTGCCTCACCACACCCTCCCCGGGAGAAGGACAGGATGAGGGGATAGAAAACCAATCATTCATACAAATTAGTCGAGACACTCACTCAATATCAGAAAGCGCTTAGAATTCGCATGACACATTTCATGGTGTCTTTTCAAAGTTGGTCCTAAGTCATTCATCGACAGCTTTCTGGCATGAGTCACATCGATACGTTCTGTTATGAATAGTGATGTAAGCTGCGCTTACGCTATTTTATACTCCCCTCACCCTGGCCCTCTCCCGGGGGGAGAGGGGACATTCTTTTTTTAGCTTGCCCATTGCCTGATATCTATTCCATTTAACAACTCATAAAGTACCCCAGCAAAGCTTTAATAAGTATGCACATGCCAAGAAATAAGAGAATCTAGCATCGTGCGTCCCTTCTCCCCCCGGGAGAAGGACAGGATGAGGGGATAGAAAAGCAATCATTTTGAGCCGGGCAGTGGCTCTTTGGTTATGGGATATTGTCTTTATAATCAACATGTTATTACGTTGTCACGTCAATTATCAACACCAATATTTCGTGATCACGAAAAGATGCTTTTAGATAAACCAACGCTTCACGTTCTCCAGTGCATCACAGTTTAGGTGCAATATAAGCAAGATGAATAAAAAAATACCTTTTACAACACCCTCCGGGAGGGAGAAGGGACGCACGATGCTAGATTCTCTTGTCTCTTGGCATATGCATTCTTAGTTAAAGCTTTGCTAGTGTGGTGCTTCATACAAATTGACGATGATAGCGTGACGCTAAGCGGTTAGCCGCTAGGCGCGTGCCGCCGGGAATGGCTTCTCCCTTTCCAAGGCGCGCAACAACGCGGAT
>JARRQF010000406.1:0-3479 GCA_037382065.1 Candidatus Thiodiazotropha sp.
GATTGCTAACAGGATACTATCTGCGTTTTTGAGCAACCAAGTAGCCTACAGATCAGTATCCGGATAGAGATTCCAGCCTGTCCGCGGAGAGCTGTGTCTACTGGACCGAGACGTGAGATGACGCGCCCCTGAAGAGGCGGTTTATGAGTGAACCGCCTCACATTATCGATAATTGCTCCGTAAAAAAGTCGTCGTGAGCAGTCGATAATTGACTTTTTAAGGGGGAAATCCTTCCAAATATCGTCTAGCGGACATGCGGACAGGACACTGTATAGTAACGAATACGCACTAGGGCACCCACTTAATCTCTCCTGAATAAGGTTCGAAATGAAATGTTAATCTACTCGAATCAAAAAAGTAAGATCGTATATGCACTATCCCGTGTTCACCATTCTCATTCAATGGCACATCTCTACTTTCGGATGGCACAGCATACAATGAGTTACTAGCCCCATCAGGGCCACTTACTAGATCACCCGAAGTACCTCCCTCCATGACCATTATATATTTTCCATCAGGTGACCAAGCATGATCATTATATACTTGATAAGCGACTACTGTACTGCCGTCTTCGGCTTCATAGTTTGGCGTGTAAACCAATCGATGAGGATCCGTACCATCAATATTCATTACCCACACATTTCCCTGCTTTATCGAATAATTTGAATCAGTCATGTAACGGAAGGCTATTTTAGTACCATCCGGACTTACCACTGGATTAGTAACAAAATGATCATTATTATCAGCAGTAGGTATAGTATAGATATGGCTACCCAAGGAGTTATAAGCAGGCGTTATAAATATAGAATCATCATATCCATAAACTATCTCATTATCATTAGTCCAGTCGAAATTACGCCATAATAAACCACTATTATAGCCAGATGAATGTTTTATAAACGAACCTGTGATTTGTTGAAATTCTTTATCAACAATATGCAATTCTGCATTTGGACTAGAATCATGCGGCTCATCCATGTACATAAATGCAATATACTCATCGTCATTAGATAATTTCGAACCTTCTCCGATTCCCCCACTATATACTTGACGCTTCACTACGTTTCCTTTTATATCAACGATTAGCAAGCAATCACGCTCCCTAAATCCAGAATTGTCTTCTGGATGATATTCACAGTTAAAAGCAGTTAATAAAAATAAGGTGCCAGTCTTGTTTGGAACCGCACTAAATGAAGTCGACGCGTTATAGTCACCAGTCTGTTCCCAGTTAATACTGGGCATTTGTGTGGCTCTACCCGTAGAAATATCTACCATAACACCAGAATTTTCATTGTTAACAAATATTCGTCCAGTTAAACCACCATTTACATTACCATCAGTAGTATCATCGGTATTTCCACCATCATTTCTAACGTCACCAGCAGACCCCCCACCACAAGAAATAACTAATAAGCTTATTATACAAATTAAAAATAGATACTTTTTAGAACAATAAATATCTTTCATTTTCAATTACCCTCACTATTTCTTGAGCATAGAAGAATCAATAATGAATTTACAATTTTCATTAACGCACAAAAGCACCATGTAGAAATCCACATGGTGCTTTTTAATCCTCTATTAATAATTAGTATTATTGCTTCCTTGCTAGTGAAGAAAGCCCATCACCAACAGCTTTAAGTGCTGTCGATGTTGCCTCGATTGTCATACCAAACAGCTTTGATTCAGCTTGGAACTTTGATTGTGCTTTAGTAAAAGCTGCTGATGATTTTTTCTCATCCTTAATTTTACCGGAATTTTCCATATCCGTCTGTGCATCCATCATTTTGTGAAGGTGGTTAGTAGCTAACTTAGCCATTCCTTCTGCAAGAACAACCAACCAACTTTTAGGCTTACCATCATCATCATCATCTCCACCAGGAAGTGGGGCTGGACAATTGCTTGTACCTTCAGACCCTCTAGCCTCATCAGCACTTGACCCAGACTGCGGAGTCGCAGTATCACCATTCGCCGGACAACCACCACCGTCTTCACCACCACCAAACTGCTCACGAACCACATCTTCAATCGCCTGGTGGACCATGTCTTGAATAGAGCCGCCATTCTCACATCCACCGCCGCCTTGAAGCTTTTGCATGATCTGATCGACAACCTTATCAACGATCTTGTCGATCAAGCCGCTCATTGCATTGTCAGTATCTTGCTGACATCCGGGCGGTGTCGGTTCGGCTGGGCAACTCTGCTGAACATCCTGTAATGCCTGGCACAGTTCATCTTTTGCGAACTGAGGAATGCCAGGGGAGCACTGAATCGCCTGACTCAGTTGACTGACCAGCGATCCCAGCATGTTGTTGTTCATTGCGCTTTGAACATTGGGCTGACCATGCTGCGAGATCAGACCTTCCAGCATGTTGCCAATACCACCACCGATTTGGCTTCCAAGCTGTGCACCCAATGGTCCACCGAACATTCCTCCAACAATTCCACCTGCCATGCTACCAACTGAACTTAGAAATCCCCTTTTGATTGCTCCTAAAAAATTACAAATATTTGAATTAATTTATAAACTCAGCGGCACCGAATTCGCTTCCATGCCAGCCACCTTTTGAATGCCACCTTGTTTATTCAGATGACGACTCTAATGGATGCGATACGGAGGTGTTGGAAAATCGGGAATTCTCCTAGCTAGGGCTAACACCTATCCGTGGGTTTCTATTCAGCTCCTTTGATCCTCGCCAGGTTACATGAGGGGTTTGGCCAATTATAAACTGCCGGAGTTTTGGGAACAAGAATCCGAGTGTTTTCCGTCACCCCACCTGGATAGCTGCGTAAAATCTATCGGTTATGATCAATGCTCAAATGCAGGCTGTTGTCTTTTCAGAGGAATTGCGGACATAGGTTTTGAGCTTTGTGGGGTTGTGAGCCGTTTGAGTACCACTAAATCAAGAATAGCCGGGCCAGACTGGACCCAGCAGTAATGCGCCAGGTTTCACATAATCCACATTGGATATCCACCTGAGCGTGCGTCATAGCGTTGTCTATTTTGCAAATTGCTTGTAGCTCAATTTCTGCCATTTCAGTTTATTGGGGTGGATATCTGGTTGTGGATTCTGGAGGGAAGCCTGATTTTATACCTCCCTCTCCCAGGCCCTCTCACTCTAGGGGAGAGGGGGATTTCCTGGAAAATTCAGTTTTTCTCTGAGATTCCGCAGGCCGAGTTGGATGCCGGCCCCTGAGCGAGATGCATGCGGTCGTGGCGCTTCAACGATGCGATACCGCCGCGAAGCGGATCCTAGTTAACCAGACGAGGACTATTCCAATATACCCCTTCTCAGTATATTCCAACAATGGCCCAAATACTGTCGATTAATCTTGTTTGGAGCTACAACTCAATTACTATTCTATCTTCTGATGTTGGTTCTGATTGTATAAACTCTCTCCATGACTCAAGAGCATCCTTGATTTCTTGAGCAGAAATAACTTCACAATAATTCTCATCAAGCAAAGAATATATTTTT
>JARRQF010000407.1:0-3472 GCA_037382065.1 Candidatus Thiodiazotropha sp.
CGGTGTCAATTAGCGACACCCGTGGGGTTGATGTACAACCTGTGTTGAAGTGGCGCAATCAAACCATACAGTTTAAGCCCGATACGTTGGTGGATGGGATTCGTAACGGCATGCACGCCAACCTGGGACAGGTGCAGTCACAGGGCGGCTTGGCGGAATTCAGCTTCGATTTGCATTTGAATGGCATGGAGATGCTGTCGTTCGCGCCCATGGGTAAGAGTACCAGTATCCGTCTTAAGGCAGACTGGCCCGATCCCAGTTTTGTCGGTCGCTACCTGCCGTCGAGTCGTGAAATCGATCTTGAGGGGTTCCGTGCTAATTGGAATCTCTCGTCATTTTCCAGTGGTGTCCCCCGGTATCTCGAGAACTGCCAGGAGGGTGACTGTTCTGCACTGGCTCAGGAGGGTTTCGGCGTCAGGTTGTTCAACTCGGTTGACATCTATCAACAGAGTGAGCGTTCCGTGAAATACGCGTTGATGTTCATTGGTTTGACCTTTGTCAGCTTCTTTCTCTACGAAGTAATGAAAGGTCTGCGTATGCATCCGATGCAGTATCTGTTGGTGGGGTTGGGATTAAGCGTGTTTTATCTTCTGTGGATCTCGCTGTCCGAACATATGGCCTTTGTCTTCGCCTATTGCACGGCCAGTCTCGCATCCACCCTGTTGATCGGTTTCTATGTCAGTAGTGTTTTTAATTCAGTGAAACATGGCGGAATACTGACCGCTGAATTGCTACTGCTGTATGGCACCCTCTACGGGATCCTGAGCGCGGAGGACAGTTCATTGCTGATGGGTTCCCTGCTGATCTTTGGTGTCCTCAGTCTGGTGATGGTGGTGACGCGGCGACTCGACTGGTATGAGGTTACGGATAATTTGACCGCGAGATTGTCAGTCAGGAAAGCCGCGGATGAGGTCGGTAGCGTTTAATGATCGCTGAATCCAACTGCGCCGGAGTGTATTAAGTGTCACTCCGCTTGCAGTGAGGGAGGTGGCGTGTATAGAGGTTTTAGACTGCGGTTTTCATTTGAATAAGTGGGGTGAATAATGATCGTGGGTCATCTGCCTGCCGGGTATCTCGTGTCCAGACTGGTGTTTTATCGGCTAGGTTCTTGGAATGTCACTTTTAAGTGGGTGCTGTTGGTCGGACTGTTCGGTTCTATTGCGCCGGATATTGATTTATTGTACGCCTATTATTTTGCGCATGTGTATCAGCACCACCATACCTACTGGACCCATCTTCCCATTGTCTGGGTGTCGTTTCTATTTGTCTCTATTGGACTGCGGTCCTTCGGTCTGTGGGCGCGGTTTTCAGTCTATTTATTCGTATTTTCACTCAATGGGTTTGTGCATATGTTGCTTGATACCATTACTGGAGATATCTGGTGGTTTGCGCCTTTTCTGGACGAGTCATTTACCTTGAATATATCAACTATGAGATATGAACGCTGGTGGATGAATATTGTGTTCAACTGGGCATTTGCGGTCGAGATGGGGATTGTTGCGAGTGCGCTATACCTTGGGTATCGAGACATGCGGGTCAGACATAAACCCATAGAAGTGGGTGGGGCTAGATAGAATGAATGCATTTCCCTTCTCGTTCAATTGTCACAATGGTTTTTAAACGGGTTCTGTACATGCATGAACTGGATTTGTGCGGCGATAGGGTGAAATCATGGAGTTCCCTATGAAAATAGTTATTAATCCGAGAAATTTCGTGGGCTGGAGAGTTGTTCGTGTTACTTATGACCTGATTGTGCTTGCATTTATCTTCGTGATCGGGGTCTGGGCATGTGATTTTCGAAATCCGTTTCTGATGAGTATCCGAGATTTTGAAGTTCCCTTGTATCTTATTACCATTGCCTTGGTATGGACTATGAGTAGGGTTTGCGGGCTACCTCTTCTGAGGCGATCAAGTTCTTGGGTTATCCCGGTATTTGCGATCTGTGTTGTGTATACCGACTATTGCTATGAGAGCGCCAGGCAGCGCATCTTGTCCGATCCCTCACAGCAGATACTGGAGTTAAATCGAAAGTTCATTGTTGGCTATGGTGATGTCGCTGAAGTAACAAAGTTAGCCGAAAATGGAATAGCAGGTATATTTTTAAATCAAAGGAACATTCAAGGAGAGACATTTAAATCCTTGCAAGGGTTTATTGCGAAGCTGCAGGAGGCCAGGAAGGCTCATGGATTGCCTGAGCTGATTGTGACGACGGATCAGGAGGGAGGGCCGGTATCGCGACTGTCGCCTTTGATCGCCAAACAGGAAACGCTTGCGCGAATTCATCAACAAGGAAAATCAGCGTTTGAATATGGAAAGCGGCAAGGGGAATCTTTGGCGCGTTTGGGTGTAACGGTGAATTTTAGTCCGGTGGTGGATCTCATGCCGGATTTTCCGTCCAGTAGTTTTGATTTTCATACTTTGATCGGAACGCGTGCTATATCCTCAAATCCTTTGGATGTAGTGGAGTTATCTCTTGAGTATATCAGAGGTTTGGAAACCGAAGGTGTGACAGCTACATTGAAACACTTTCCAGGATTGGCGAGAGTTCATGAGGACACGCACTATTTTGCTGCTGTATTAGATGACTCGCTTGATGAGTTGGGGCGCCGGGATCTCATTCCATTCGCAAGACTGGCCACTGTAACCCGATCATGGGTCATGTTGTCCCATGTTACCCTAGCAGCTGTGGATCCTGACCATCCAGTGTCAACGTCATACAAGGTTGTTCATGACCTACTTAAGGAGAAGCTCAAGATACACAATATCTTGATCACTGACGATATGACAATGGGGGCAGTCTATCATCGCGGGTTCTGCAAAAGTATCAGGCAGTCATTTGAATCCTCGGTAGACTATCTTCTTATTGCATACGACTACGAAAAGTACTACGACGCAATTCAGTGTTTAGAAGGTTAATTAGGCTGCGCTGATCGAAAAAGTGTTGCTGATGCAATGGTATTTTACTTGCTCTTGATTTTAAGGTGCTTGCTCGGTTTTGGTTGATCATCAGCCTGCCAGGTGATGCGTAGATTGAGGCGGTGTCGATCTGTATCCTGGGATGCGGTTACCTTTAGGTCCAACAGGCCTTTTGGGCAAAGGATGATTTCACCCTCTTCGTCGCTCAAACAGAGTTTTCCTTTCGAAATTCCCTGAGTGATTGCCTTTAAAATAGTATGGATTGTTTCCTGGTCCTGCAACGATTCATGGCGAAAAGTTTTCTTGCCCTGGCTCATGATGCCTCACGATTTGAATAGATATGGGTCGAAGATCTTGATGTAGGGATGGTCGGTACTCACCCCCAATATGAGTCGCTCTGGATGGAAGATTGTTACTGCAGCACCTTCCCCATTGAGTCTCTCCTGTTCTCGGGAGTTACGGTCGATAGTGGCATCGCACTCAAAGTTGATCATGCCTTTGCGCAACATGATCCGCTGACCAAAACGGCGGTTGGCATGGCCGTGTACAATGACCT
>JARRQF010000408.1:0-1372 GCA_037382065.1 Candidatus Thiodiazotropha sp.
TTTAGTCTGATTTCTAGCTAAAGCGGACATTATTTCGTTGGAATCTTAAATTTTAAGGAAAAACTGAATGTGGTCAGATAAAGAATCTACAATTGACTACCTCAACTTTAATGAAACAGCGGAATCTGTAAAAGACCTAATTACTGAAAAAGAGCTGATGCCTATCAGTGTCGGTAGTTTTGGGAACTGGGGTGCGGGTAAATCAACTATTTTAGAACTGACTAAGAATTCCCTTGAGAATTCTAGTGACGAAGAAAAGTCGTATATACAGGTTCATTTTGATGCGTGGACTTTTGAAGGGTTTGATGATGCAAAATCTGCCTTGCTAGAATCAATAGCATCTGAGCTATTGAAAGAAGCTAAGGGAGATAAGGGACTGATTGAAAAAGCTAGGAATTTCTCCGGTCGCGTAGATAAAATAAGATTGCTAGGTATGTTAGCAGAGGGAGGGGCTGCATTATCTGGGTTTCCAACATTTGGACTCAGTCAAAAAATAATAAGCATGTTTGGTGAGGATGAAGATATAGAAAGTCAGGAGCAGGACTATGAGCCTGATTTAAGTGATGTTAACGCTGCTATTAATAAAACGAATAAAGTTGCTAAGAGTGGTAAGGGTGTTTTAAAGGCGAAGAAAAAGTTTTCTCCGCCAACCGAAATACGGAAATTTAGAAGTGCATACTCGTCACTATTAGAAGGTTTTAATAGGCCGCTTATCGTATATGTTGATAATCTGGACAGATGCTCACCAATCAATACTATCTCTACATTAGAAGCAATCCGATTGTTCTTATTCTTACCTAATACTGCCTTCGTAATTGCGGCAGACGAAGATATGATTCGATTGGCTGTACCTTACTTCCATAAAGGTGCATCTCAACGACATCAAACGGACTACTTAGATAAGCTAATTCAAATACCCATACATGTTCCCAAACCAGGTGTGGCTGAAACTAGAGCTTACCTGATGATGTTGATAGCTTCGGATAGAAAAATAGAAAATTCAGAGCTTGAGAAAATTAGATCAAAATTAGAAACCTCCTTAAGGCTTTCATGGCAGCAGGATCAAATTACCGTTGATAGTCTGTTAGCAGGTTGCAATATAGATGATGTGAACGAATTAAGAGGCGAATTCAAAGTTGCAGAGCAACTGGCTCCAATTTTAGCTGAGTCGTCAAATATCAATGGCAATCCGAGGATTGTTAAACGATTACTTAATCAAGTGCGAATGAGACTGAAAACGGCAAAACGTCGAGGTATGCAGTTAGATGAAAAAACAATAATGAAACTAGTTATCTTTGAGCGATGCATGGGCACTCAAGCAACGAACAAACTATATGAACTGATTGATAAGGAAAAAGGCTTGCCTGAAATT
>JARRQF010000408.1:1421-4891 GCA_037382065.1 Candidatus Thiodiazotropha sp.
AGCACGATTTGGATTTTTTAGACAAGTGGTCCAAGCTTCCTCCATCCTTTGCTGGACAAGATCTCACTGCGGCAGCTTATTTAAGCAGACAAAGCATCCCAATGGGAATGATTAACTCAGTTATGTCATGCGCAGCGCAAAAATTACTTGATGGACTATGTAAACAAAAGAATAGACTAAGTGAGGCAAATTCCAAGCTTTTAGAGTTAACTCCGCAACAAGAGTATTTGTCAGTGATGGATTCCTTAATTGAAAAATTTAAACTAATTGAAGATTGGAGCAAGATGCCATTGGGATTTTATGGGGCTAGGTTACTTGCCCTTAAAGATAGTAAATGTAAGCAAGTATTTTTGACATATATAAATTCTGTGCCTGATAAGCCATGGAAGAAACCTATCGTGAATGAGTTAAAGGGGAATAAGTAGTGGGAACATCAGCATCATCAACGGGGCCCAATAATAAAAGCCCACTAGTGCCGCCTTGGGCAAAACAGGGAGCGACAAGTAGCTTTGGGGCTGCTGATGGGGCTGATGGAGACCAAGATTCCTCAGGTAATGACGGTCAAAATTCGAGTAGCGATCCAAATCAAGAAATAGATAATGGAAAAGTCCAAGATCAGATACTAGGGTCGCCAACGATTTCAGCTTTACCTAATCGTTTGGCTGATGCTCGTAGGTCGTTTGGTGAATATGCTGGCGGCGGAGGGAATTCGTCTAATTTACAAAGCTCCCTTAGAAAATATGCCAAAGGAGCTGGTGGCGGTACAGGCACAAGTAGACGATTAGCGAGTGGTATTAGCTCTGGCACAGCTCTTTTCAGGATGATGAGCGGCGATAGTGTAACTGTTAATAATCGTACACTTTCTTTATCCGAATTAAATGGTCTAACAACGGATCAGGCAATAGATAAGATTACAGAGCATCTAACGCCAGAAAATGGTGATGCAGATGCTGTTCGGATTGCTTTGGATTATGCTCTGGTAGAAGCATTACCAGAAGAAGCTGATTTTAACGTAGATATAATTACGGAAGACGTGATACACGAGGCGCTTTCTTGTTATTTGACTGATCTTATTTTTCAAGACGTCGTTACAGGGATGGGAAGGGCATGGTTTCATGTCGAGCATGCTAGTAAACATCATCGTATGGAAGAAGATCTGAGAGAATTGGTGAAAGTGGTCACTCAGGAACAAGTTGAAAATCTAACTAATGGCAATGCGGGAAATATAACGAGAGAAAATATTACTAAGCTACAGATCGACGCTATCAAGCAGACTGTTGAAGTTTGGGAGAGTTATGATGACTAATTTCTATTTTCATAATGATCCGTCCGAATTACCTGAATTCTCTGAAGATTGGCACCCTGTTCAAATTTATGGAACTCATCCATACGACAAAACCAAGCATTCGTTAGCATCTCGGTCTTTGTTGGATAATTTAAGAAATTTAGGAGTACCTATTGATGCAAGCGCTATTGATCTCATAACAATTTCCACGGCTGTTACGGCCGCTGATACTTTTGAACAGAGAGATAGAGCGGCAGACGCTTGGTCTAGACAAATGCATCTATACATTCCTGTAAAGGATGAGCGTTTATGGATAGACTTGTCTGGGCGGTTGGTTTCTATTTTAAACTTTCTTACAGGTGATCAGTGGAGTTTAACTTTCTTCAAGTCGTCGATGGAATTGCGAAAGCCGAAGTCGAGCCAAAAGGCTAAAAAAAGCTCAATACACTAAAAGGGTTAAATTCTGTTTGCTTGTTTTCAGGGGGATTAGATAGCGCTGTTGGAGCTATTGATATCCTAAATAGTAGATCAGACTATAAGCCACTTTTAGTAAGCCATTCTTATAAGGGTGATGGCGCAAAACAGGAAAGAATAAAGTCTTTATTAAAGGGTGATTTTGGCGAATTATCTTACAGTATATCTCCTCGTTTGATGAAAAATCTAAAGGGTAAAACTGACCTCTCTATGCGTGGAAGGAGTTTTAATTTCTTATCGATGGCGGTTTTGGGAATTGTGGCCCTACGGAACGTCAATGACGATTCTACCATCTCTACAATCGTAGTCCCTGAGAACGGATATATATCGATCAATCCTCCGTTAACAAGACGCAGAATAGGCAGTCACAGCACAAGGACAACCCACCCATATTTTTTAAGTAGATTTGAAGATGTACTGAGAGATGCAGGCTTCCGGGTGAAATTCATAAATCCCTACCAGTTTAAGACAAAGGGCGAAATGCTTGCCGAATGCAAAGACCAGACGGCAATTAAGAAAGCGGTACCTTTAAGTGTTTCTTGTAGTCACTGGCATAGGTGGAATATTCAATGTGGCCATTGTGTTCCATGCCTTATAAGGAGGGCATCAGTACATCATGCAAAATTTAATCTGGACGCCAGATACGACAGCAAAAACCTAAAATTAGTTCTAAATGAACAGAAAAAGAGGGACGACTTACAATCTATCCAAACAGCAATTATTCGGCTAGATAAAACAGCAAGAGGTTACCGATCTTGGTTGCGACAAAGTGGAACATTGCCTTCTGATGTCGATGTCCGAAATAAGCTTGAGTCAACGATTAAACGCGGTCTAGCTGAAGTTAAGGCCTTTTTGAAATCGGAAGAAGTGCAATGATGGATTTGCATTGCCATGTAGATCTCTATCCAGATTATGGCAAGGTTATTAGTGATATAGATAGATCAGGATTTTACGTGTTGTCAGTAACAACAGTGCCTTCAGCTTTTAAGGGCACAGTTTCTCTGACTGAAAATATTGATAATTGTAGAACCGCTCTAGGTTTACATCCGCAACTTGCACATCAACGGCATAATGAACTTTCTTTGTTTGACGAATTATGTAGCGAAACAAGGTATATCGGAGAAATTGGACTCGATGGTTCCAAGGGATATGCAGAACACATGGAAGTTCAACTTGTTGTTTTTGGGCATATACTTAGTAAGTGTTGTGAGTATAGCGATAAGATTTTAACCATTCACAGCCTTAACGCTGTCCCAATGGTCTTGGAGCTACTAAGTAGTTATCCTAGTGCAGGAACTCCAATATTACATTGGTTTTTAGCAACAAAGAAACAGGTACTAGAAGCTGCCGATATGGGATGTTATTTTTCGGTAGGACCAGTCATGATTGCATCTGAGAGAGGAAAGAAAGTAGTTTCGTGGATCCCAAGAAACAAGATCTTATTAGAAAGTGATGGCCCGTTTGCAAAAGTAAAAGGGAAGGCTGTCTTCCCTTCTGATGTACCGCTGGTAATTGAGTATCTTTCTGAGCTCTGGGGGGAATCAATTGGACGTGTAAATGGAAAGCTAAAGTCCAATCTGAAAGAGTTAGTATATTAATGCGGGGAATTCTGGGCACAGTTTACTTAATTACATGTCCGCTTATGGCCGGTAAGCGACCATAAAGTAGCAGTACCGGGACAGTCACCGTTTGGGATAGTCTAAAGCCATTC
>JARRQF010000409.1:0-6376 GCA_037382065.1 Candidatus Thiodiazotropha sp.
CATCCGCGTTGTTGCGCGCCTTGGAAAGGGAGAAGCCATTCCCGGCGGCACGCGCCTAGCGGCTAACCGCTTAGCGTCACGCTATCATCGTCAATTTGTATGAAGCACCACACTAGTTTACCTATCATTCCCAACCAGGCTGGGCCAGGCCGCTCGTAAATAGAGTATCATCGACCATAAAGTCAATATTGCTGCCACATAGATCAGCACAAAGCCAACTGTATAGATAGGAATACCCCATAACGGTTGACCAAAAATAAGTAGCAAAATTGCCACCATCTGCACTGCGGTTTTGAATTTACCAATTAACGACACCGCCACCATTGCCCTAGCACCCAGTTCAGCCATCCATTCACGCAGCGCCGAGATAGTGATTTCTCGCCCAATAATAACTGCGGCAGGAATAGCCAACGCAGGTGACGCCTCTGACTGCACCAAGAGCAGCAAGGAGACAGCCACCATAAGCTTATCCGCAACAGGATCAAGAAAGGCACCAAGCGGTGAAACCTGCCCCCATCGCCTCGCCAGATAACCATCAAGCCAGTCGGTTAACGCAGCAATAGAGAAGACAAACGCACAGCTGAGCCGAGCCCATTCAACCGGCAGATAAAACAGCAGCACAAACACAGGAATCAGAACAATTCTTAAAAGTGTTAGTATGTTGGGTATGTTCCACATCGGTATATCTCTGCTGTTATCTGTCATGCTTTATCGTGAAAGGCACGGTAGATCTGCTCCGCTAAAATGGCACTGACACCCTCCACCCGGGTAAGATCCTCGATACCAGCCCTGGCTAGCTCCTGCAAGCCACCAAACTGCTTCATTAGCCGTTGACGACGCTTGGGGCCGATACCCGAAATCTCCTCAAGCACAGAGCGATTTTGGCTTTTTGCACGCCGCTGGCGGTGCGCTGTGATCGCAAATCGATGAGCCTCATCACGTATCTGCTGTATAAGATGCAGAGCAGGTGAGTCAGCTGGCAGTATAATCGGTGCCTTGCTCCTCAACAAGAATAGGCGTTCCATCCCTGCTTTTCGATCAACCCCCTTAGCGACACCAACCAATGTCACACCACTAATCCCCAAATTCTGCAAGCTTTCATGTACCGCTGCCAATTGCCCCTTTCCGCCATCGATAAACAACAAATCGGGCAATGCAACCTCCCCCTTCTTAATTCTACGATAGCGGCGCTCCAGTGCTTGGCTCATTGCGGCATAGTCATCCCCTGGTGTAATACCCTCAATATTGAAACGCCGGTAATCGGACTTCAAAGGCCCCTCTTCGTTGAAAACCACGCAGGAGGCTACTGTCAATTCTCCTTGGGTATGACTAATATCAAAGCACTCCATACGCTCAGGAATAGCTTGAAGGTGCAGCGCCGCCTGAAGTGCAAGCAACCGTTGCTCCATATCTGCTTGAGAATTAATACGGGTCAGTAGCGCGAGACTTGCATTGCCTATTGCCATTTTTAGCCAACGCCCCCGCTCTCCCCTCACTTTGGAGCTAATGCGAACCTTGTGCTTCGCCTGTTCGCTAAACACATCTTCAAGAAGCACCCGCTCTTTCAGTTGCAGATTTAGGATTATTTCATTCGGGACTGGCTTTTCAAGGTAGTACTGTGAAACAAAGGCAGATAAAACCACCTCATCAGTAGCTTCTTGAGGAACAGATGGATAGAAGGACTTATTGCCGAGATTGCGGCCAGAGCGAATATAAAAAACTTGTATGCAGGCGGTTCCTCCACGCTTGGCCAGCGCAACGATATCCAGATCTCCAGTCTCACCGCTTACATATTGGCGCTCCTGTATTCGCCTCAGACTTTTAATCTGATCCCGGTAGAGAGCTGCCTGCTCAAATTCCAGCGCCTGAGACGCCCGCTCCATGCGGCAAACCAAATCATTGATAACCTGATTGGTCTTGCCCTCCAAAAACAATACCACATGCTGAACAATCTGGGCATAACTCTCTGGAGTGATAAACTTGACACAGGGTGCGCTGCAACGCTTAATCTGATATTGCAGGCAAGCTCTGGAGCGATTTCGAAAAAAGCTCTCCTCGCATTGACGCACTGGAAAGAGCTTTTGTAAAAGCTGCAGAGTTTCACGAGTGGAACTTACACTCGGATAAGGCCCAAAGTATCGCCCTTTGGCAGTGCGTGCTCCACGTTTGAATGAGAGTGCTGGAAATTCGTGCTCCATGGAGAGATGGATATAGGGGTAGCTCTTATCGTCTCGCAGCAGAATATTATACTTTGGCTTGAGGGATTTGATGAGATGATTCTCAAGGATCAGCGCCTCAGCCTCAGTGTGAGTCACGATAATTTCAATGTCGGCGATCTGTGAGACCATAAGTTGGATACGCCGATTAAGAGTGCGGGTAAAGTAACTGGAAACCCGTTTTTTCAAGTTCTTCGCTTTACCCACATAGAGCACTTTCTCATCCGCATTAATCATACGGTAAACCCCCGGTCGGGAGGTCAGGGCCTTCAGAAAGTTATTGTGGTCGAAGCATTGCTCTACCATATAGCCTGCTACCTAGAAAGAGCGGTTGGGCAGGTAACACTATTCACCCAATAGTTAGCAATGACTATCAAAGCTATTTTCATCATAATCAGCAACCTGCAGTCAGAGTGGAGCAGTCAACTGCTTTTTCTAGTGTGGTGCTTCATACAATTAAACTCAAGCCGCCATCAGCTCTTCATGGAGGTAGAGATTGCACTGATTGACCACAGCTCCCACAGGCTTGTTTTGCGGCGGCAAACACTTCACTGCATTTGTAATGCGACAATTAGTTAACTTTAACCCTTCATCAGTTGATATCAAAAATCATGAAATCTAGTGTGGTGCTTCATACAAATTGACGATGATAGCGTGACGCTAAGCGGTTAGCCGCTAGGCGCGTGCCGCCGGGAATGGCTTCTCCCTTTCCAAGGCGCGCAACAACGCGGATGCCATTCCCTGCGCATTGCGCCTTCTCTCCTGGCCTGAGCAGGCTTCTATCATCGTCAATTTGTATGAAGCACCACACTAGAATCCGCTGTTACTATCTTTAAGTATTCCATGACGATAGGCCAAACGTGTCAGCTCGACATCATTTTTAAGGTCGAGTTTTTCATAAATTCTCTGGCGATAGGTGCTCACAGTCTTAGGACTAAGGGATAAAATATCAGATATTTCTTGATTCTTTTGTCCCTCAAGAATTTGCAGCAAAACCTGCGTCTCTCGTGATGAGAGTACTTTAAACGGATTATCTGCATTCCCCTGCCACTCTGTCAGGGTATGCTTTCTGGCTACATCGGATGAGATATAGTGATGCCCGTTATGCACCGCCCTTATAGCACGTAGCATCTCATCTGCTGGACAGCCCTTTGTAAGAAACCCCATTGCCCCAACTTCATGTAAACGCGAAGGAAAAGGATCCTCATCCAAAACAGTTAAAGCGATTACTTTCAAGTCAGCTTTCACACGCAACACTCTGCGAGTCGCCTCAATACCGCCCATGCCAGGCATGTTAACGTCCATCAGAACAACATCAGGTGAGGCTCTTTTCACCAGTTCAATAGCTTCTTCACCCGTTGAGGCCTCTCCAGACACATCAATATCATCTGCCTTATCGAGAATCCCCTTAACTCCGGTCCTGATCAACTCATGATCATCAACCAGTAGAACTTTTATCATCTTATCATCTCTTTAGATCCCTCTTCTCTTTATTGAGGTACGATGTGCCCTATACTGTTCAACTATTTCAGGAAGACGAGAGCCAGTAGGCGCGTTGCAACCTGTGTTAATGGGAGAGCCATTCAATGGCATGTCCCTTGTCTTGAACCTAAAAAATCAGTTGACCGCTCCATTCTAATAACAGGTTTCTGATTTTGAAGAAAATAGCTTCGATGGTTATGATCACCTACTGGGTGAATCACGCTACAGCATGAATGGCACGCTTGTGGCGGCACATGGCGACGTTGCAACTCCTTGGAATAGCGGGCTATTCCGCGTCGTTGCGCCTTGCCCTGCACCACCACAAGCGCACTCTTCACGTTGTCCAACTGATCTTTTTAGGTTGAATCATTAGTAGGCCTCTGAATACATCGAACAGCTCAGGACACAACACTAGCATATCTGCTGCACATATCTACGGTAATTTACCCCAAACAAGCGGTCACGGCGAGTACTATAGACGCTAAAGTTAATACTCTGAAATACCCAAGGTTAGGAGGAAATCATATTTAACAGCATTTTTAGTTGATTGTTACGGACGTTAAAGCAAGAAGCCTCGCCCAAAGCAACTTGTTGCGCCGGGCGGGGAGTAGTCACATTCAACCAACTTCAGTCATAGGGAATTTATCAGCCGAGATCCGATTACCTGAAAGGAATGAATGGCCTTGTTTTACACAATAGTTGAGCCACTTAGAAAGAAAAAGGTTAATTCTCCAACGCTGCTCTAAGGTCGGATTTAACCCCCATCGCTGCAGAGGCAAAGTAGATTGGCGCAAATCAAGCACATCAACCTGTTGAGAGTCGTGGTAAACCCGAAGCATCGCATCGGGATCAGGATAGTCTCCTACAATATGACTAAAATAGTAGGTCATATGCACCTGGGATGTATAGGGAGTTTGCTCAATTACATCAAGATGTAGATCCATGCCATCTTTTAGCTCCGATTGGAGCTTCCCTTCCAGATAATGAAGATCCGGTGCTAATCGTAACAGTAGTCTGTAGTTTTCTTCGCTAAGATCTAGAACCTTTCCCATAGTAGGCCGCGATGACAGTAGATGCTTAATACTCCAGGGATATTCAGAAGATTTCATGGCAGGTTCAATCGGCCGTACGGCCATCTGGTACGACGCTCTATACTAGGGCGGAGTCGTGATAAAAGGGAGAGAACTCCGAAAGAGTTGCTCTCCAGAGTACACCATTCCTGTATCAGGCATTTTGACCATTTTGCTGTTCAGCTTCGATCTGTGCCCTGACTTCGTCCATATCCAACTCACCTGCCTTACTTAGCAGGTCGCGAAATGCCGATTCTGGCAATGCACCTGGCTGTGAAAAGAGAATAATGCTGTCTCGAAAAACCATCAGGGTAGGGATCGAACGAACCTGAAAGTGCATAGCCAACTCCTGCTCATCTTCTGTATTGACTTTACCAAAGACAATATTTGGATGATCATTTGCAACACGCTCATATGTCGGAGCAAAGGAGCGGCAGGGGCCGCACCAAGGAGCCCAGAAATCGATGATTACAAATTCGTTTTCAGTAATGGTTGATTCAAAATTGTCTTTTGTAAGTTCAACTACAGCCACGTTTCAGCCCCTTGCTGGAATGTTAAGTTTGAATAGATAGTATCAGAAGAGCAGGTAGATTGCCTGCCAGGTTATGAGCACTGTGCATGATGTCGTGCACCCAACGACAGAACAGGACAAGGCAGCTCTTTGTCAAGGGTGAATAACATTGCTGGTGCCCTCCCTTTACTCAGTCCCGCCACAAGTGCATTCATTACCCGGCCCAATAGTAAAAATATTAGCAGATGAGTCTATCCTAGACCTTGAAAAATCTGATCACGAATCTCATTAACACCACCTACTCCATTGATTTTAATGTATTTGCATACACCAGAATCTGCCTCCTTTGTATAGAAGGCTACCAAGGGTTCCGTCTGCTCATGATAGACATTAAGGCGAGCCTTTACCGTCTCTTCTTGATCATCATCACGCTGTATCAGATCCTCACCTGTTTCATCATCTTTACCCTCCACTTTCGGAGGATTATAGATAAGGTGATAAGTACGGCCTGATGTCAAGTGGACGCGACGCCCCGACATACGTTTAATAATCTCCTCATCAGGCACATCAATCTCAACCACGGCATCAATAGGCACTCCAGCTTCCTTGAGAGACTCCGCTTGTGGAATGGTGCGAGGAAAGCCATCAAATAGGTAACCATTTTTGCAATCATCTTGGGTAATTCTCTCTTTCACCATGCCCATGATGATGTCATCAGAGACCAAGCCACCCTCATCCATTATCTTTTTTGCAGCAACTCCCAGCTCAGTACCAGCCTTGACATGGGCTCGCAACATGTCACCCGTAGAAATTTGTGGTATTTGGTATTGCTCTTTAATGTAGTTTGCTTGAGTGCCCTTTCCAGCACCTGGTCCGCCGAGCAGAATAACGCGCATATTGAATCTCCTTTGATTGGTATTTGTAATCCGGGATTTCATCCGGTATCTCATATTTTATTAAGCCAGAGCCTTATTAAGGGCCACGAATTCAACCGGCCTCTCAGCCCATCTTCTTCATTATACATTAATCCATACAATCAATGAGATACAATCATATCTTCACCTTAAATATGAACTAACAGCCTGCGCATTACTGGC